>NZ_JBHXNW010000045.1:0-31473 GCF_042717365.1 Streptomyces sp. NPDC058534 | reverse complement strand
TCCGGATCCGGCGCCCCCCGCGATCTACCCCTCTCTAGTCGTCGGCCGCGTCCGAGGTGTATAAGAGACAGCGTCGATCGGGGCCCTCGGCCGTGGCGGTCGTCCCGCGGGTCAGAAGCGGCGCGTGATCAGCGCCCGCTTCACCTCCGCGATCGCCTTGGTGACCTCGATGCCGCGCGGGCAGGCGTCCGTGCAGTTGAAGGTCGTACGGCAGCGCCAGACGCCGTCGCGGTCGTTGAGGACCTCCAGCCGCTGCTCGCCGGCCTCGTCGCGCGAGTCGAAGATGAAGCGGTGGGCGTTCACGATCGCGGCGGGGCCGAAGTACTGCCCGTCGTTCCAGAACACCGGGCACGACGACGTGCAGGCGGCGCACAGGATGCACTTCGTCGTGTCGTCGAAGCGCTCGCGGTCCTCGGCGGACTGAAGGCGCTCACGCGTCGGCTCGTTGGTGTCCTTCGTGATCAGGAAGGGCATCACGTCCCGGTACGCCTGGAAGAACGGCTCCATGTCGACGACCAGGTCCTTGAGGACCGTCAGGCCCTTTATGGGCTCGACCGTGATCGGCTTCTCGGGGCTGAGGTCCTTGATCAGCGTCTTGCAGGCCAGCCGGTTCTTGCCGTTGATCCGCATGGCGTCCGAGCCGCAGATGCCGTGCGCGCAGGAGCGGCGGAAGGTCAGGCTGCCGTCCAGCTCCCACTTGATCTTGTGCAGCGCGTCGAGGACGCGCTCCTTCGGGTCGATCTCCAGCTGGAAGTCTTCCCAGGCGGCCTCGGCCGCGACCTCCGGGTTGAACCGGCGGACGCGGAAGGTGACCGTGATGTACGGGGAGTCGGCGAAGCCGTTCTCGGGAGCCTTGTCGCTCTTCTCCATGACAGGGGTAGCCATCAGTACTTACGCTCCATCGGCTGGTAGCGGGTCTGGACGACCGGCTTGTAGTCGAGCCGGATGGACTCGGCGCCGTCGTCGCCCACCTCGCGGTACGCCATGGTGTGGCGCATGAAGTTGACGTCGTCGCGGTTGGGGAAGTCCTCGCGGTAGTGACCACCGCGCGACTCCTTGCGGGCGAGGGCGGACACCGCCATCACCTCGGCCAGGTCGAGCAGGTTGCCCAGCTCGACGGCCTCCAGCAGGTCGGTGTTGAACCGCCGGCCCTTGTCCTGGATCGACACGTTCTTGTAGCGGGCGCGCAGCTCGGCGATCTTCTCGACGGCCGTCTTGATCGTCTGCTCGGTGCGGAACACCATGACGTTGGCGTCCATGCACTCCTGCAGCTCGCCGCGGAGCGTCGCCACCCGCTCGGTGCCGGTGGAGGAGCGCAGCCGCTCGATCTGCTCGACGACCAGGGACTCCGGGTCCGCGGGCAGCTCGACGAAGTCCGCCTTCTGGGCGTACTCCGCGGCGGCGATGCCGGCCCGGCGGCCGAAGACGTTGATGTCGAGCAGCGAGTTGGTGCCCAGGCGGTTGGCGCCGTGCACCGACACGCAGGCCACCTCGCCGGCCGCGTACAGGCCCGGGACGACGGTGGTGTTGTCCCTGAGGACCTCACCCTCGACGTTGGTCGGGATGCCGCCCATGGCGTAGTGCGCGGTGGGCTGGATCGGGATCGGGTCCGTGTAGGGCTCGATGCCGAGGTAGGTCCGCGCGAACTCCGTGATGTCCGGGAGCTTGGCGTCCAGCTGCTCCGGCGGGAGGTGGGTGAGGTCCAGGTAGACGTGGTCGCCCTCGGGACCGCAGCCGCGGCCCTCGCGGATCTCCGTGTAGATGGAGCGCGAGACGACGTCACGGGACGCGAGGTCCTTCATGACCGGCGCGTACTTCTCCATGAAGCGCTCGCCGTCCTTGTTGCGGAGGATGCCGCCCTCACCGCGGGCGCCCTCCGTCAGCAGGATGCCCATGCGCCAGATGCCGGTCGGGTGGAACTGGAAGAACTCCATGTCCTCCAGCGGCAGCCCGCGCCGGTACACGGCCGCCTGGCCGTCACCGGTGAGCGTGTGCGCGTTGGAGGTCACCTTGAAGAACTTGCCGGTGCCGCCGGAGGCGTAGATCACGGACTTCGCCTGGAAGACGTGGATCTCGCCGGTCGCCAGCTCGTACGCGACCACACCGGACGACCGCTTGACGCCGTCGACCTCGGTGATCAGCTGGTCCAGGACGTAGAACTCGTTGAAGAACTCCACGCCCTCCTTGACGCAGTTCTGGTACAGCGTCTGGAGGATCATGTGGCCGGTGCGGTCGGCCGCGTAGCAGGAGCGGCGGACGGGAGCCTCGCCGTGGTTCCGGCTGTGCCCGCCGAAGCGGCGCTGGTCGATCGTCCCGTCGGGCGTCCGGTTGAACGGCAGGCCCATCTTCTCCAGGTCGAGGACCGAGTCGATGGCCTCCTTCGCCAGGATCTCGGCGGCGTCCTGGTCGACCAGGTAGTCACCGCCCTTGACCGTGTCGAAGGTGTGCCACTCCCAGTTGTCCTCCTCCACGTTGGCGAGCGCGGCGGCCATACCGCCCTGCGCGGCGCCCGTGTGGGAGCGGGTGGGGTAGAGCTTCGTCAGCACGGCGGTGCGGCTGCGCTTGGTCGACTCGATGGCCGCGCGCATGCCGGCGCCACCGGCGCCGACGATGACGGTGTCGTACTTGTGTACCTTCATGATTTTCGCAGCCCCGTGCCTAGCGGATGTTCGGGTCGAAGGTGAAGATCACCAGCGTGCCCAGCAGGATGGTGAACACCGTGGCGGTGTAGAGCAGGCCCTTGAGCCACAGGCGGGTGTTCGAGCGCTCCGCGTAGTCGTTGATGACCGTGCGCAGGCCGTTGCCGCCGTGCAGCATCGCGAGCCAGAGCATCGCGAGGTCCCAGACCTGCCAGAACGGCGAGGCCCAGCGGCCGGCCACGAAGGCGAAGCCGATCTTCGAGACGCCGCCGTCCAGCACCAGCTGGATGAGCAGGTGCCCGATGACCAGGACGACCAGCACCACGCCGGACAGGCGCATGAAGAGCCAGGCGACCATCTCGAAGTTGCCACGGGTGGACTTCGGGGTCCTCTTCGTCCGCGCGCGGGGGGCTTCGATCAACGGCGCCGGGTTGTCGACCGTGTAGAGGGAGGCGCCCTCGACGGGGCCGATCCCGGATGCGGGGGATTCAGTCGTGGACATTGGCGTCAGCTCCCGAACAGTTCACGAGCGGCGTGGCCGAGGACGGGGTAGATCGCCCCGATCATCAGCACGACCCACAGGGCGACGACGGTCCAGAGCATCTGCTTCTGGTAGCGGGCGCCCTTGACCCAGAAGTCGACAGCGATGACGCGCAGGCCGTTGAGCGCGTGGAAGAGGATGGCGGCGACGAGGCCGTACTCCAGCAGCGCGACGATCGGCGTCTTGTACGTGGCCACGACGGTGTCGTAGGCCTCGGGGGACACCCGCACGAGAGCGGTGTCCAGCACGTGAACGAACAGGAAGAAGAAAATGAGGACGCCGGTGACTCGATGAGCCACCCAGGACCACATTCCTTCCCGGCCGCGGTACAGCGTTCCAGCCGGCACGGAAATTTCCTCCGGGAGCGGGGATTGGGGCCGCGCCGGCTTTCCTTGTCGGTCGGGCCCGGCCGGGTACGGTCCACCGGCCCCCAGCATGGTAGCGACGGTTGCCTGCGGCGCTTACGGGGGGCCTGCCTGTGTGATCAAAGTTGCACTCAAAGGAGCAGTGGATCGGGGCGGGGCGGCTCAGGGGGTGGGGGTTTGGGTGGTTTGCCGGGTGCGGGTAGTCGGTGGCTGGTCGCGCCCACGCGGCGGAGCCGCTGATGTCGCCGCCCCGCGCCCCTGGAGGGCGTTGGTCAGCCGTGCTCTTGCCAGGCGCCGGAGTTCCTCCGCTGCCACCAGGCGTTCCTCGTCCGGATCGTTTGTCAATCGTGACCGGATGGCTGCCAGTACCTGGTCCAGCGACTCGTCGGGGTTCAGGCCGTCCAGGCAGATGACGAACACGTGTCCGAAGCGGGACTCGTAGGCCGCGTGGGCCGCGCTCAGGGCCGTGTGGGCGGCCGCGTATGTGTCGGCCGGGAGGGCGGGCTGGGTTTCTGCCGACAGGGCCTCTGTCAGGGCGGCCGGGGGCAGGTCGTAGGACGCCTCGTCCGCCGCCGCGAGGAGGGCGGGGAGGTCCGGGTAGGGGCGGTGGGCCGTCAGGCGGTGGGCCCAGTCATGGCTTCCCAGGCAGGTCAGGAGGGTCTGGGCGGCCTCGTCGGGCGGCGCCGTGTTGAAGCGCTCCAGCGAGGAGGGTGTTGCCGGATTGGCGCGTGTTTGCACCGGTACCGGTATGGCCACTCGGCCGGAGAGATCTGGGAGACGGTGCACAGGCAGCGTGGGTCCTCGTGTGCGAAAGATGTGGCGTCACGTTATCGAGTGACGGCATGACGTGTCCGACCGATGCCCGAATTTCACCCGAACGGGAGAGTTTCAGAACATGTGGTGGACGCATTGCGGCAGCAGCGGCTTTAGGTTGGCGCTGTGAGCGAGCACGGACGCCGGATACCGGCGAACAAGGTGAGGCAGCGGGCCGTGATCGCCGGTGCGGTGGTCGCCTCGCTCGGGCTGGGAGTCGGCCTGTGGGCCACCGGCGGAGACGATGACGGCGGACCCGGAGGCCAGGCCGCGCGGTCTCCCGCGGAGGCGGCCGCGCCCAGCCCGAGCCGTTCCTACCCGCTGTCCGAGGAACCGCGCACCATACCCGCCGTACGTGAGCACACCGCGGCCCGCGGCCCCGGCTGGCAGCCGGAGAAGGAGCACCGTGTCGTCGTCGCCGACGCCTCTCTCGCCGACGAGGGACGGCAGATCGCCGGTGACCTGGGGCTGACGTACGCGGGGGAGAAGGACGACGAACGCGCCGGGGACGTGCTCCTCGACGTCAGGGTCGACAACGGCGCGAATCCCGAGTCGTACACCATGACCGTGCGTGACGGCCGCGTCACCGTCAGCGGGCCGGCCGAGGCCGGTGTCTACTACGGCACCCGCACCCTGAAGCAGGCCGTGGACGGCGGCGGCACCGCGCCGGAGGGCGTGGTGAAGGACGAGCCCGCCAAGCCGAAGCGCGGCTTCTCGCTCGACATCGCCCGCAAGCACTACGACGCCGACTGGATCAAGGACCGGATACGCGAGCTGGGCGACCTCAAGTTCAACGAGCTGGGCCTGCACTTCTCCGACGACCAGGCCTTCCGCATCGAGTCCGACTCGCACCCCGAGATCGTTTCGGACGACCACCTGACCAAGGCCGAGATGAAGGAGATCATCGATCTCGCCGCCTCGCGCCACATCACCGTCGTCCCCGAGATCGACTCGCCCGGCCACCTCGGCGCCGTGCTCGCCGCCCACCCCGACCTGCAGCTGCGCAACGCGCAGGGCACGCCGACGCGCGGCGCGATCGACATCTCGAAGCCGGAATCCGCCGAGATCGTCGACGACCTGCTGAACGAGTACGCCGACCTCTTCCCCGGCTCCCAGTTCCACCTGGGCGCCGACGAGTACCAGGCGCTCGTGGTGCCCGACCCCGAGGCGTCCTACCCGACGCTCGCCGCCGCCGCCCGCGAGGCCTACGGCTCCGGCGGCACCGTCGCCGACCTCACCACCGACTGGCTCAACGACCGGGCCAAGACCGTCATGGCCCACGACCGCGTCCCGCGCGCCTGGAACGACGGCTTCTTCAAGGACACGTCCGTCGAGCCGCTGAAGGACATCAAGGTCGCCTACTGGACCGGCAAGGAGATCGGCGCCCGGCCGCCCGCCGAGTACCTGAGCGAGGGCCGCGAGGTGATCAACTACAACGACGAGTTCCTCTACTACGTGCTCGGTGAGCCGCAGACCTTCGTCTACCCGACCGGCGAGCGCATCTACGAGCAGTGGACCCCGCTCGTCGTGCGCGGCACCACGCCGGTCGACGCCAAGTACGACGACCAGATACTCGGCGGCAGCTTCGCGGTCTGGGGCGATATCCCGAGCGCGCAGACGCAGGCGCAGGTCGCCGAGGGCATCAGGCTGCCGCTGGCGGCGACGGTCCAGAAGCTGTGGGACCTCGGCGAACCCGAGCTGTCCTGGGCCGACTTCAGGTCGCTGGCGAACCGTCTCGACTGACCGCCCCGGCTGACCGTCCCGGCTGACCGTCTCGACTGATACGAGATTGTCCTGTCCGGCTGCGAACTCCCGTACGGCTGTGGTGGTCTTTGGGCAGCCGAACCGACACGCCGGGGGGAACCTGGACATGGGGTACTGGGGCTATTTCGTCGTGGGCCGCGGCGAGCGGCCGCTCGCCGGACTGGACGCGCTGGCCGGCGCCGCGGACATGGCCCTGCGTCAGTCCGCGCCGGACGGCTGGCAGGTGTGGGAGTTCCCGGGCGGCGACGGAGACGTCGGGAACATGAACGACCTGGCCGGACAGACCGGCGCGCCCGCCCTGTTCGGGTACGTCATGGACAGCGACTGCGTGGTCGTGGAGGCCGCGGCGCCCGAGAGCGGGGCGTGGACGACCTGTCTGGCGCGGTCCGCGATGGCCGGGTATCTCGGCGCCGAACGGGACGGTCTCACGCTGGAGGACTACTTCCTGGAGCCCCGGGACGCCGCCGAACGCGCCGTCGCCTGGGCCGCCGAGGCGGGGCGCACCGCGAGCGCCGTGGACTTGGCGGAGGTGCTCGCGGCGGACCCGGCCGCCGTCCCGGACGCCGGGGGCGACGACTCCGGTCCGGTGGCCGAAAAACTCTTCTTCCGGTTCCTCGACCGGCTGGGCGTCGTACCGCTGTGACACTCCCGGGTCGTCGCACGCTGTAAGGGTCAGTGCGGGCTCCGTGGTGGTGAGCGGGGCGATTCGGCGGGAACAGGGAGGCAACCGGTGAGCCTGGTGGAACTGATCGCGCGGGTCGACGCACGCGCACTGGCCGCGAGCGGACTGGCTTGTTTGGATCGCTGCCTGCCGCTGCTCGACGGCGACGACGAGGTCCTCAGACCCCTGTGGGCCACCCTCGCCGACGACACCCGCGCCGAGCCCGGGCCCGACTGGGCGGGGGAGTTGGCGCAGGTGCGCGACAAACTCGCGGGAACCGGCGGTGAGGACGAGGACGAGGCCGTGCTCCTGGCCCGCGTGATGCTGGCCGACGCGCCGGACGAGTGCTCCGGCCCGGCGCTGCGGACCTGGGCCGACGCCTGTTCCGCCGCCGCACTGCGCGTCCACCGGCTCCTGGACCCGGCGGCGGACACGAACGGGCCGGCACCGCTTGTCGCGGGCGAACTGCGCCGCCAGGTCACCGTCCTGGAACTGCTCGCCGCGCACGGCCCGGCCGGGCTGCGCCCCGCCCTGGAGATCTCCACGGAGGGGCGCCGGGTCCTGCGCGCCGTGGTGTCCCGCCGGGCCCGCGGCCGGGACGCCCGCCTGTGACGGTCGTGCGGTGAACGCGCGGCGGCGGTGCGGCGGACGTGGCGGAGGTGGGGCGGTCCTGCGCCGGTTGCGGAACGGCCCCCGCGAGCCTGTGACGAAACTCGGCCCCGCGGCGCTCTAGCCCATATGACGACTGTGACCAGCGGATTGACGACCCAGCAGGAGAACCGGCCGTCGGCCGCCGCGAAGCCGGTGCGGTGGGCGGCGGACGCGGTGGCCACGATGCGCGAGGGCGCCCGGCTGCGCCTCGACTACTCGGCGCAGAGTCTGTGGCGCGTCGACCGCGTGATCGACGGCATCCGCCGCGAGGGAGCCCCGTACGCCGCCGTGCAGACCGCGCTGCGCGGCCTCGGGGCCTACGCCGGTGAGGTGATCGCGCGGGAGTCCGGCGGCGAGTGGTGGGCGACCGGCGGTGACCACTGGGTCCGCACTCCGGACGGCCGGCTGTGGGACCCGGTCGACGAGGCCCGTCGCTGCTTCGCCGGTGACGGTTCGCTCCGGCTGCTGTGCCGGGACGCGACGACGGACCGCTGAGGACGCCGTCCGTCCGCCAAGGCAACGGCCGAGGCCGCCACCCCCCACAGGAGAGGCCCCGGCCGTCGCGCGGCACGGGCCGCGCGGCGGCCCGTACTCCCTTCAGCGCCGAGAGTGCGTTTTCTGTCACACCTCACCGCGTCACGGGTTAGTTGCATCTTGTATGGCAATGCGATCGGGACATGGACGAGTGGCGGTTTCAAGACGTAACGTGCCATTCGCGCCGATGCAGCGGGGGGCTCGCCCCCGCGACGGGGTTGCGGGAGACCGCCGCAACCATCAATTGAGAAACCACGACGGCGAGGACCACGTCCGCGAGAGCGGCGCCGGTTTAGGCGCAGAAAGGCTTCTCGGTGCTGGGGGACGACGCGGAGTTGACCGCCGCGCTGCGTGCGGCACAGGACGGGAGCGAGAGCGCGTTCCGGACTGTGTACCGCGCGGTGCATCCGCGGCTGCTGGGGTACGTACGGACGCTCGTCGGCGATCACGACGCCGAGGACGTGACGTCCGAGGCCTGGCTGCAGATCGCCCGTGACCTGGAGCGGTTCGACGGGGACGCCGACCGGTTCCGCGGCTGGGCCGCCCGGATCGCCCGCAACCGGGCCCTGGACCACATCCGGATGCGCGGTCGCCGGCCCGCGATCGGCGGCGACGAGACGGAGCTGACCGGCAGGCCCGCCGAGTCCGACACCGCGGGCGAGGCCATGGAGGCCCTGGCCACCGACAGCACTCTCTCGCTCATCGCCCGGCTGCCCCAGGACCAGGCCGAGGCCGTCGTCCTGCGCGTGGTGGTGGGCCTCGACGCCAAGAGCGCCGCCGAGACGCTCGGCAAGCGGCCCGGAGCCGTCCGCACCGCCGCGCACCGCGGCCTGAAGCGGCTGGCCGAACTGCTCGCCTGCGATCCGGAATCCGGCGGCGGGCTCGACGCCCTGCCACCGCAGCGAGAACCGCGCGGTCGTGCCGTGACGTCCGCGGGTGTGACGCATACGCGTGCGCGGACGCAGAAGGACATGTGATGGCCGACGAGCAGGACAAGTGGCTGGACCGCGAAACAGCGGAGCTCTTGCTGCGCGGAGAGTCACTGGACGCTGTCCGCCCCACGGCCCGCGACCGCGCCGAACGACTCGCCCTGGCCCTGGGCGCGCTCTCCGTCCCGCCCCCGCCGACCGGCGACGAACTCCCGGGCGAGGCCGCCGCGTTGGCCGCCTTCCGCAAGGCGTACGCCGAACGCGCCGACCTCTCCGCGGGGGCGCGCGGCACGCTCGGACCCGGCACCGCGACCCGGCCCTCCGACGCCGGTCTGGTACGGATCGGCCCGCGAGGCGACAGTCCCCGGCGCCCCCGCTGGAGCCGGCCCCTGCGGCTCGGCCTGGTCGCCGCGCTGGCCGTCGGCATGGTCGGCGGGGTCGCCGTGGCGGCCGGAACCGGAGTGCTGCCCACGCCCTTCGACCGCACCCAACCGGAACCCGCCGCCAGCGCCTCGGCCGCCGTGTCGCCCGACCGCCCGCTGCTCTCGCCCTCCCCGATGGACGGCGCGCAGGGCGGCGGGGCGGTGCCCGACGACACCCCCTCGGGCGCGCCCGGTGCGGACACCCCGGGGGACGGCGGCACCGCCGCGGACCGGACCCCGGAGCGCCGGGACTCGGACGACCGGGGGACCGGCGGCCCCGACGGCAGGCGTTCCGGCCTCGTCGCGTCCTGCCGCAAGGTGCGGGCCGGCAAGGACGTCGACGGTGCCCACCGGCGCGCGCTGAAGGAGGCGGCCGGCGGCTCGTCGCGGGTCGGGAAGTACTGCAAGAACCTCCTCGCCGTCACCGGAGCCGACGGCCGGGACGGGGAACTCCGGATGGGCGACGGCGACGGCGACGGCGAGGGTGGCGGCGACGGCAGGACCGACCGGGGCGACAAGGACGACAAGAACGACAAAGACGGCAATGGCGGCCAGGGTAAAGACAAGGGCAAAGGCGGAAAGAACGGCGACGACGGCGACGACGGCGACGACGGCGACGACGGTCAGGACGGGGACGAAGACGACCGCCGCCCGGCCCCGTCCGGCCCCGACGCCCACCGCCCTCTCGGTCGGCACGTCCCGTCCGCCTTCCGCTCCCTGACCTGCGCTTTCGCCGACGCCAGGGACTCGTGCCCCGAGGGTGTGACACTTTCGGCCACCAAAGCGCAGTAATGAGTGAGCCGACTGGTCATCGGCTTCCGCACCGAGCCGGGGTTCCCCCCGTACCTACGGCTCGTGCACCTGGCGCGGGCGGGACACGTTCCCCCGGTCCCGCCCGCGCCCCATTCACCCCGCCCCGCGCCTCACCGGTACACGACGACCTTGTCGCCGTTTCTCACCCGCGCGTACAGATCCTTGATCGCCGCCTCGTCCCGTACGTTGACGCAGCCGTGCGAGGCACCCGCGTAGCCGCGGGCCGCGAAGTCGTACGAGTAGTGCACGGCCTGGCCGCCGCTGAAGAACAGCGCGTAGGGCATGGCCGTGTCGTAGAGCGTCGACCAGTGATCGCGGGACTTCCAGTACACCTCGAAGACGCCCTCGCGGGTCGGCGTGCGCTGCGAGCCGAAGCGCACCGCCATCGTCGAGACGGTCCGCCCGTCGACCATCCAGCGCAACGTCCGGCTCGACTTGCTGACGCACAGCACCCGGCCGGTCGTGCAGCGGGGGTCGGGCGCGGCGGCCGGCTGCCCGCCCATCAGGTACAGGTCCCACTTGCCGGGCTCGCGCGTCATGTCCAGCAGCCGCTGCCAGGTCACCGTGTCCGTCCGGCCCGTCCTCGGCAGCCCGCGCTTGCCCTGGAAGCCGCTCACCGCGGTCTCGGTCAGATCGTCGTACGTCCCGGTGGGCCCGTCGACCAGCCACTCGACCTGACGCAGCCGGGCCTGGAGTTCGCGCACGTCCCGGCCGGAGTCACCGCGGGTCCACAGCACCCGGGCCGGGACAGGGTCCGGGTCGGAACGCGGCTCGTCGGAACGCGGCTCGTCGGAACGTGGCCCGTCCGAACGTGGCTCGTCCGAACGTGGCCCGTCCGAACGTGGCTCGTCCGAACGTGGCCCGTCCGAACGTGGCTCGTTACGCGGCTCGCCCGACGGCGGCCCGCTCGACGGCCGGTCCTCGGCCGGCGTGTGCTTCGGCGGGGCGCCGGTGACGTCTATGCGCACCGGCGACCGCCCCCTGTCGTCCGGGCCCGTGCCCCACGGTGCAACCGGCCGCCACCAGAGCGGCCCCCAGGGCGAGGGCGACCGCCCTCCCCGCGTTCCCCATGCTCGCCTCACGCATCACAGCCCCCTGTCGTCCCACGGCTCCGCACGGATGTCCCCTGAGATGTTCCCCGCGGATGACGCCGCCTGAACGGCGCGGCATTGTTGTGACCGGGACCGCATGGAGGCTGTGAGCAAGGTCCCAGCGTGCGCCTCTCCACCGGGTGCACGCGCGCGGATACAGTCCGTCGGAGGATCGGCCTGTACTGGCGAGTAGGCACGGCTGGTCCGATCGGTTCGAACAGGTGCTCAGCGGGAGGCAACACACCATGGCGCGCGAGTCGGGCAGTGCTCGGTCCACCGAGAGTGGACTGCCCATCGAACCGGTCTACGGGCCCGACGCCCAGGCGGACTGGGACCCGGCCGAGCGGCTGGGCGAGCCGGGGAAGTACCCCTTCACCCGGGGTGTGTACCCGTCGATGTACACCGGCCGGCCGTGGACGATGCGCCAGTACGCCGGTTTCGGCACGGCGACCGAGTCCAACGCCCGCTACAAGCAGCTGATCGCCAACGGCACCATGGGTCTGTCGGTCGCCTTCGACCTGCCCACCCAGATGGGCCACGACTCCGACGCCCCCATCGCCAGCGGGGAGGTCGGCAAGGTCGGCGTGGCGATCGACTCGATCGACGACATGCGGGTGCTGTTCGGCGGGATTCCGCTGGACAAGGTCTCGACGTCGATGACGATCAACGCACCGGCCTCCCTGCTGCTCCTGCTCTACCAACTGGTCGCCGAGGAGCAGGGGGTGAGCGCGGACCAGCTCACCGGCACGATCCAGAACGACGTGCTGAAGGAGTACATCGCGCGCGGGACGTACATCTTCCCGCCCAAGCCCTCGCTGCGGCTGATCGCGGACATCTTCAAGTACTGCCGGGCCGAGATCCCGAAGTGGAACACCATCTCGATCTCCGGCTATCACATGGCCGAGGCCGGTGCCTCGCCCGCGCAGGAGATCGCCTTCACCCTGGCGGACGGCATCGAGTACGTGCGCACGGCGGTCGCGGCCGGCATGGACGTCGACGACTTCGCGCCCCGCCTGTCCTTCTTCTTCGTGGCCCGTACGACGATCCTGGAGGAGGTCGCCAAGTTCCGTGCGGCCCGCCGGATCTGGGCCCGGGTGATGAGGGAGGAGTTCGGCGCGCAGAACCCCAAGTCGCTGATGCTGCGCTTCCACACCCAGACCGCAGGCGTGCAGCTCACCGCCCAGCAGCCCGAGGTCAACCTGGTCCGCGTCGCCGTGCAGGGTCTGGGCGCGGTCCTGGGCGGCACGCAGTCGCTGCACACCAACTCCTTCGACGAGGCCATCGCGCTGCCCACCGACAAGTCGGCGCGCCTGGCCCTGCGCACCCAGCAGGTCCTCGCCTACGAGACCGACGTGACGGCGACCGTCGACCCCTTCGCCGGCTCCTACGTCGTCGAGAAGATGACCGACGACGTCGAGGCGGCGGCACTGGAGCTGATGCGGAAGGTCGAGGACCTCGGCGGCGCGGTCAACGCCATCGAGCACGGCTTCCAGAAGAGCGAGATCGAGCGCAGCGCCTACCGCATCGCCCAGGAGACCGACTCCGGCGAGCGCGTGGTCGTCGGGGTCAACCGGTTCCAGCTCGAAGCGGAGGAGCCGTACGAGCCCCTCCGGGTCGACCCGGCCATCGAGGCCCAGCAGGCCGAACGCCTCGCGGGGCTCCGCGCGGAGCGCGACCAGGAGGCGGTCGACGCGGCGCTGGCGGCGCTGAAGAAGGCCGCCGAGGGCGAGGACAACGTCCTCTACCCGATGAAGGACGCGCTGCGGGCCCGGGCCACGGTGGGCGAGGTGTGCAACGCGCTGCGGGAGGTCTGGGGGACGTACGTGCCCTCGGACGCCTTCTGAGCTGGGCCATTACCTCGAATGGGTGATCGGAGGCGGAAGCCGTCCGTCTCCGGCTACTCTCGTGGAGAGTGGGCCCCGAAAAGGAGGACGCCATGGCCGTAATGCAGCAGGAGCTGACCCTGGGCGAGGCTGCCGACCAGCTCGCTCGTGCACTGCCGGGCCACCGCGTGGAGATTCTCCAGGGGAGGCTCACTGTGACACCGCCGCCGGACGGTTCGCATCAACTGGCGTTGACCAAGCTAGGCAGGGCGTTCGACCGCGCCGGGATCGTCGAGGCTGGGTACGAGTATGTGCAGGGTGTCGGGCTGTGGCTACCCACGTTGCCGGCTGACTTCGCGATCCCCGACTTCTCCATCGTCGACGAGGACTTCCGCGACGCCCACGTCACCAAGAACTACTATGCGCCCAACGTCTTCCGCCTGGTCGTCGAGATCACGTCGTCCAACTGGTCCGACGACCTCGGGCCCAAGGTTGAGTGCTACGCGCAGGCCGGTATCCCGGCCTACCTGGTCGTCGACCGCAAGCACGACGAGGTTCTGCTCTACACGGAACCGGCCGACGGCACGTATTCGGACCCGCAGCGCTTCAAGCGTGGGCACGATGTGCCTGTGCCGGAGTCGGTAGGCGTCGCCCTCGACCTCCACGTGGACACTCTCCTCGACGGCGACGGCTGACGGACCGGGACAGGTAGCCGTCGAGGCCGGCCGGGGAGTCGCCCGCCCAGCCGACGTACCCGTCCGGCCGCACGAGGAACAGGCCCGTGCCGTACGCCGGGTGCGGCTCCCCGCGCACCACCCGCACCGCCCCGTCCACGCCGCCGGGAGCCTCCGCGCCCAGCGCCAACAACGTCCAGTGCCGCCCCCGGAACGCGTCGAAGAGCCGTAAGCCCTCCACCTTCCCGTCGGGCGCGCGGTCGCCGGCCCGCAGCGCGCCCTCCGGGGCCGCAGCCCGCGCCTCCACGGTCAGGGCCGAGTCCCGGTAGCCCAGCCCCAGCTGGCGGGTCGCGTGCCGGCGCCGCACCTCGCCGCGGTGGACGCCGGTGGACAGGCCGAGCATCCGGTCGGCGACCGGGCGCCGTTCCGCCTCGTAGCTGTCCAGCAGCGCCTCCTGCTGGCCGCCTACCCACTGACGGCCGCGGCGGGCGCGGAGATCTTCACGGACTACGAGCGGCACTTCGAGGAAGCGCTCGCCCTGGTGATCACGGGGATCGGGACGGCCTACGGCCTGGACTGACCCGACCCGCCGCCCGCCTTCGCCCGCTGCGCGGCCAGATACCGGCGCACCGCCCGGGTGACGACCGGCGGCAGCAGGTCCAGGGCCAGCCGGCGGGTCCGGTCGCGCGGGCTCGGCGGCCGGGTGGTCCGCGCCGTGCGGCCCGCCGGGCGCGGCTGGGTGGTCTGCCCCGGCACGGGTGCGGTGTCCGCCGCCGGCGCATCCGGTTCCACCGCCGGCGCCGGGTGGCGCGAGACCGGCAGCGGGGGCGGGCTCAGCCGCTTGCTCTTGGCGCGGGTGCGCACCAGCCGCTGTCCCGCGGCCCGCTCCACCGTCACCGCGATGTCGTCGCGCCCGCGCAGCGCGGACAGCAGCGCCTCCTGCACCGGCTCCGGGTCGCCCCAGGTGCCGTACAGCTTCTGGCTGCTCAGGCAGACCGGGCGCAGCCCGCGGTTGAGCACCGCCTCCCAGGCGGCGACGGCGACGCCCGGCGTGTGCTCGCTGCGGAAGTCGTCGAGGACGACGATCCCGTCGGGCCTCAGCAGATCGCGGGCCGCGCCGATGTCGCCCTCGACGTGCTCGTACAGGTGCGAGGCGTCGATGTGGACGAAGCGGCAGCTGCCCGGCGCGACCTCGTCGACGATCGCGGAGCTGGGCGCCTGGACGATCGTGGGCAGGGTCTTGTGGAAGGAGAGGTAGTTCCGTTCGAAGGCCTGCCGGGTGAGGGAGGAGTACGACTTCGCCGCCTCTGCCCGGTTGGCCGCGTCCGGCGGCTCGGCCCCGAACAGGTCGCAGACGGTGAGCGTCTCGCCGTCCCGCAGCCGGTGCCCGAGCAGGATCGCGCTCTTGCCCAGGTAGGCACCGAGTTCCAGCAGGTCGCCGCGGGTGTCCATGCTCTCCTGGCGCTCCAGGAACCAGGAGAACAGCACCTGGTCGAGCGGCCAGAACCAGCCGGGGACGTCGTTCAGCTCACCGGGGTACTTGTGCGTCTCTTGCGCAGTGGCCATGAGGGGAGGATGCCTCCTCCGAGCCGGAAATGGGGTTGGCGCGCACGATCCGATGGAAGGAAAATCGCACGAATCGCTCAACGCGTCCGCGTCAGTACCGTCCGCAACCAAGGCGGCCGGCGGCCGCTCCACACACCGGTGCGGCGGCCACAGCGGCCCCGGGTATCGCGGCGGCCGTCAACGCCGGGGCCGCCGCCGACGGCACCTTTGGACCGCGGTTCAGGGCATGGATCATCACTCGTCCGGGGTGCTCGTGAACGAGGTGGACGGGTACGTCGGCGCGTCCCGGGTCGGTGCTCAGGACGCCCGCAGGAAGGCGGAGTGGGCCGCCCTGCCCAGGTAGGTGAAGCGCGTGCCGGCCTTGAGGTGGTCGTCCAGGGCCTCCTTGATGCCCGGCCAGCTCGGGTCGCCGTAGTCGTCCAGGACGACGACCGCGCCGGGCGCGGCGATCTCCTCGGCCCACTGGAGGTCCCGGCGGACCCCCTTCGCCGAGTGGTCGCCGTCGACGACGATCACGCCGTAGGCGCGGTCCGAGACGGCGGCCCGGGTGTCGGGGTCCTCGGAGTAGCCGCGCCGGATCCGGGCTCCCGCGCCCGCCCGGCCTGCGAGGGCGAGGTTGGTGCGCACGGCGTGCTCGTCGACCGGGGTGCCCGTCGGGTCGGGGCGCACGGTGGTGCCGGGCTGGAGCTGCACACCGGCGAAAGGGTCCACGATGGTCAGGCTCGGGCTGCGCCCGTCGCGCTCCAGCATCCGGACGAGGCCGGTGGAGAACATGCCGTACAGCGTCCCTATCTCCAGGATCTCGTCGTTCGGCGGATCGAGCAGCGGGACGGTGGCGAGCTTGCCGCAGATGTTCATGGTGCCGCCCGCGATCCGGCCCACGCCCAGCGACTCCAGCGCGATCAGGAGCCGGTAGGCGGTCGTGATGTTGCGGGTGGCCGCTCCACGGCCGCCGGACAGCGCCGCGACCTCGGCGCGCAGCCGCTCCAGCGGGCCCTCCGCCAGCACCCGGGACAGGCCCCGGCCGTCCGCGCCGAGCAGCACGTCGCAGGTCAGCCGGTGGGGAGTGGCCTCCCGGACCGCCGCGCGCACCCGACGGTCGATGCGCTGGTCGATCAGATCCGTCACGGGACGCAGCAGACGCCGGGAGACCGGACTGCGGAGCAGGGAACGGCTGTTCATGGGCCAACGACCTCAATCCGTCACGGAGGTGCACGTGGGTACGCGGAACGCCAGTGGGGTGGGTGTGGCCAGACTAGGGAGGTCCCCGGCCGGACGCGCCGCCTCCGAACGGGCCGCCGGGAGAACTTCTGCGGAACTCCGGACGACCGCCGGATGACGTCTCCCGCCGTTCACCGGAAGGTCACGCGCAGGTGGCCGATGTTCATCAGGCACGGCTTCCCGCTGTTCGCGGCGCCCTCATAGCCTGCACCGATGTCCCCGCGCGTCCTACCCGGGAGTGACCACCCATCGCCGCCGAGCCCCTGACCGCCGTTGACTCCGTACGCCCCCCTGCCCCCGCCGCCGAGACGCGAGCCCCGCGGGCCCGGGGGGAGCACCGGTACGACCTCGACCTCGTCCGCGTCCTGGCCTCGGTCGGGGTCATCGTCTGCCACGCCGCGGGCGAACTCATGAAGGCCGTGGACCGTACCCCCGAGGGCGGCGGGCCCGTCTACTGGACCGCCCTCGCCGGGGACGCGCTGAGCCGGTGCGCCGTCCCGCTGTTCTTCGCGATCGCCGGGTGGGTCGTGCTGAGCGGCGCACCGCCCCGTGACGACGGCCAGGTCCGCAAGCGGCTGACCCGCATCGTCGTGCCGATGGCCGTGTGGACCGTCGTCTACCTGCTCTGGGACTGGGTGCGGGACGCCCACACCGACCCCGTGCGCGAACTCGCCCTGAACGCGGTGTTCGGCTCCGTCCGGCCCGCCTTCCACCTCTGGTACCTGTACGCCTACGTCCCCGTGATCCTGCTGCTGTCGGTTGCCGTCCTGGTCAGGGCCGGCAAACGGCCCTGGGGCGCGGGTGCCGCGCTGCTCGGCCTCGCCCTCGCCCCGACCCTCCTCGGCGACCTCGGGCGCCTCCTCAACGTCCGGGTCCCGCCCTTCGCCTGGCAGTTCGGCGTCTACCAGATCGTGTACGCCGTCGCCGGGGCCGTCCTGCTCTCGCTGCCGGGCTCCGCCGTCGCCGGCCGGGGACGACGGCTGCTGTGGCTGGCCGGCGGGCTGTGCGCGTGGGCCGCGGTGGCCGTCTACGAGCACCGGGTGCACTTCCCGGGGCCGTACGCCTCGCTCGTGGTGGCGCTGCTGGCGGGGACCGTGCTGATGGCCCTCAACCGGATCAGGGTGCCCGAGCGGCTGCGCCCACTGCTGGGCCGGCTCGCCGGCGCCTCCTTCGGGGCCTACCTGGTCCACCTGATGTTCCTGGAGGCGCTCGCCCCGCGCGTGGTCTCCGCGGACGCGGGCTGGGCGGGCGCCGTGGCCGGGCTCGCCGGGCTGACGGTGGCGACGGTCGTGCTGTCGTTCGCCGCCGCCCTGCTGTGGACGCGGCTGCGGCTGGGCCGCTGGCTGGGCTGATCGGCGGGGGCCGCGACGGCGGCCGGAGTGGTCCGCTGCCCGGAGCCGTTGGCGCCCGTACGGCCGCGCGCCGGCCCCGGCCGCGCCGGTGCGTCCGGCGGAGGTTGCCGGGGCGGCCGAGCCGCGGCGGGTGCAGCCCGCGGCCCGGCCGCTGTCACTTCTTCCCGGCGCCGCGCCGTACCGCCCTGCGCACCACGCGCCGGGCCCGCCGCACCTGGAGCTTCGCGCGCAACTGCGGACGGCTGCCGGGCAGGCCCAGCTCGGTCAGCCGCAGTTCGGGGAAGTAGTAGGCGGGGGTGGCGGCCGGCCGGGCGCGCAGCCACACCTCGGTCGGCTCCCGCAGGTCCGCGTACGTCTTGGGCTGCATGCAGAAGCCGATCGCCCGCACCAGCGGTGACAGCGACTCGGGTGCCGCGCCGACGAGGGCCGGCTCCTCGCCGCGCTCCAGGTCGGGCAGCAGATGGTCGACGACGGCCAGCGGCACCCGGTTGCTGTTCGGGTACGGCTTGAGCCGCTCCATCACCAGCGCCGTCCCGACCCGGGCGACGGGCACGTCGTAGTAGGCGGAGGCGGTCACCATCGCCGTCGAGAAACAGCCGACGACCAGTTCGGGCGCGCAGTGGTCGTACAGCGTCTCGGCCAGCAGGGGCGCGTCCAGCACGGTGAGCCGGACGCCCGCGTCCGCCGCCGCCTTGCTGAGGGCCGCCGTGTAGCCGGCGGGGGCCGTCGGGTGCGGCTTGAAGACCACGGAGCGGTGCCCGGCCCGCGCGGCCCCGGTGAGCATCCGGACGTGGAGGTCCTCCTCCTCAGGCGCGGTGAGGATGTTGATCGCCGCCAGGTACTGGCCGAGCAGAACGGCGGTGGGCTTCTCCCGGATCACGGGCGCCAGTTCGGGGTCGTCCGCCGCGTCCCGGGAGATCTCGTCGAGCACGGCGCGGAACGCCTCGTCGGGGACGATCTCGGGCTCGACGCCGTACTCGGACAGCAGCAGGGGACGCAGCCCCGGGATCAGGTCCAGGTGGAGGAGGCGCCGGACGCGGCTCGCGATGGTCAGCGGCAGCTTCTCGCGGGTCGGGCCGTAGCTCATCAGGCCGTCGGCGTACACGTGGACGGCGCTCTCGGAGAAGATCGCCGCGAGCGCGCGGGAAGGGTTGACCTGGATCGACTCGACCGCCAGCTCGATCAGGTCCCGCTCGCCGATGCCCCAGGCGAGCCGGAAGGCCTTCTGCCACAGTGCCGTGTCGTTTCCGCGCGGGCCCCAGGCGCTGGGGTGGTGCGGGCGGATCGCCTCGTTCCAGCTGACGACGGAGTCGAACCGCGCGGATATCCGCTCGTACCCGTGCATCTCGTCCAGCCGCAGCGCGGTCTCGGGTATCGCGGCGTTGTTCGAGACCAGCAGCACCCGCCGGGCGCCGTCGCGCGGCCCGAACAGGCCCGCGTCGAGCGCCGCGGCGAGGGTGGCCGCTCCGTAGAGGGTGGAGACCTGGAAGATCTGGGTCCTGTGAGGCATGGGAGTCTCGTGGGACGTGGAAGTCTCGTGGGGCATGGGTCAGGCAGCCTTCCGCCCGTCACGCAGGCGGCCGAGCAACCTGCTCCGAGTGCTGTCGATGGTCCTGAGGGTCTCCTCCAGGACGTGCTGGGGCATGCGGTGGAGGGCGTCCCGCGCCTCGCGCCGCAGCCGCTGGGCCGCCGAGGCCTCGTACTCGTTCACCTTGCCGATGTGGAAGGCGATCATGGCGCAGTACGTCCGTACCGCCTTCGGCAGGAAGCGCTCGGCCTCCGGGTCCCGCAGCAGGTCCTGGAGCAGCATGTCGTAGGCCGGGATGAAGTCCAGCTGCCGGGAGTCCTTGATCTGGGTCAGCGAGGTGGCGACACCGCGCCGGTAGAACACGCCGTGCAGACCGACGGACGCGTACGAGCGGGCCTTCAGGTGCAGACGCCAGATCCACAACCGGTCCTCGGCGGTGCGCAGTTCGGTCGCGAAGCGCATCCCGCCGTCGGCGAAGAGGTGCCGACGGTAGATCCCCGCCCAGACGAAGGGGTAGTCCACCATCGTCTCCATGTGCGGCGGCGCGATGCCGTCGCGCGGGTCCATCACGGTGTTGCGCACGGGCGCCGGCGGCCGCTTGATCACCCGCTCGGTGCCGGTGGCCTGCACGTGGTCGGTGCGGGCGAAGTCGCAGCCCAACTCGTCGACGCTGCGCACGAGTTCGGCCAGGTAGTCCGGCCCGTACCAGTCGTCGCCGTCGAGGAACGTGACGTACTCGCCCCGGGCCGCGTCGATTCCGCTGTTGCGGGCCTGCGCTATGCCCCGGTTGGTCTCGTGCCGGATCACCCGGGTGTCGGAGCGTCGCTCCGCCCAGCGGTCGACCGTCCATGACGTGGAGTCCGTGGAGCAGTCGTCGACGAGCAGGAACTCGAAGTCCGGGTCCGCGTTGTTGGCGAGACTTCGCAGAGTGCTCTCGGCGAAGGTCTCCACATTGTGCATGGGGACGACGACGGACAGTTTCGGCACGCGGGCCTCTCACGCTCGAAGGTCGGGGATTGGAACAGGTTAACGACGCTCCCGAATCCGCCGGTGTCCAATCGGGCGCGGAAAGGCGAACTCCGTTCGCGGTGGAAGTGAATTCTTGGTGATTCACGCCGTGATTCACGCCGGGGCGTGGGCGGCGCGCAAGCGGGAGCTGACGCCCGAATTGTCGGCCCGGTGGGCGGGAGCGATCACCAAGGCGACGCACGACCAGTGGGCACTGGCCCGCCGTAGCGCCCGCGCCCACATCCAGTCCCTGGAGACGGGGGTCCGGGTGCTGCGGCACCGGCTGTCGCTGCTCGTCGGGCAGAAGGGCAGCAGGCGGGCTCCGGGTGGTTACCACAGCAGGCGGGAGTGGCATGCCATGCGCTCCACGCTTCTCCGGCCGGAGCCCGAATGCGCCGCAGACCAACGCTTGGCGGGTGGCCTCCGGGCGGACGCCGGGTGAACCCTCGCCCTCCCGGGGAGGTCCGTCACCCCCGCACGGCGGGCTGACGCCCTGTGGGGGCTTCCGCCACCCTCACCGCCCCGTCGACCGCCGAATCGCCCGCGCCCGGCGCACCACCCTCCGGGCAGTCGAGTTGTGCGGCAGGAAGCCCAGGCGGGACGGGATGCCGCCGGGGAGGCCCAGGGAGGTCAGGCGGCGTTTCTTGAAGTAGCGCCAGGTGTGGGTGGTCAGGTTCGCGCGCAGGTAGTCCTCGGCCGCGGGGCGCAGCTCCGGCAGGACCTTCGGCTGCATCGCGAAGCCGACGGCCCGCAGCAGCGCGGTGAGCGCCTCGATGTCCGTGCCGGGTCGACCGGCGGCCACCGCTGCGGCGTCCGACAGGTCCGGCAGCAGCGCGTCCACGAGGGTGGCGGGGACGCGGTTGCTGTTCTCGTACGGCGTCAGCCGGTCCAGCAGCGTCTCGGTGCCGACCCGGGCCACCGGCAGGCCGTACAGCGTGGACGCGGTGAGCAGCGCCGTGGAGAAGCAGCCGACGACCAGCGCCGGGCGGGTCCGCTGGAACAGCACCTCGGCGAGTACCGGCGTCTCCACCACGCTCAGCTCGACGCCGAGCTTCCCGGCCTCCCGCTCCAGGGTGTGGGTGAAGCGGGCCGGGGCGGTCGGGTGGGCCTTGAACACCACGCGGGTGTGCCCGAGGGCCGCCGCGCCGGTCAGCATCCGCACGTGCAGGTGCTCCTCCTCCTCGGCGGACAGCACGCCCAGCGCCGACAGGTACTGGCCGAGCAGCACCGCGGGCCGCTCCAGGTCCGGCAGACCCGCGCCGGTCTCCGCCAGTTCCGCCAGCACCTTGGTGAACGCCGGGGTCGGCACGATCTCGGGCTCGACGTCGAACTCCGTCAGCAGCAGCGGCACGAGTCCCGGCACCAGGTCCAGGTGGAGCAGCCGTTCGACGCGCGTGCCGACCAGCGGGGCCAGCTTGGTGCGGGTGGGCCCGTAGCTCATCAGCCCGTCCGCGTAGACGGTCAGCGGCGCGTCGGTGAAGATCTGCGCCACGCCGAGCGCGGGGTGCACCTGGATCGACTCCACGGCCAGCGCCACGTCGTCGTCCCCGATGCCCCAGGCCAGCCGCAGATGCCGCTCCCACATGGGTACGTCGTCCAGCCGCGGCGACCAGCCGCCGGGATGGAAGGGGAAGATCGCCTCGTTCCACGACACCACGTCGTCGAACCGGTCGCGCAGCCGCTCGAACCCCGGCATCCGGTCGACGGACGGGGTCGTCTCGGGCGTCGCCGCGTTGTTGGAGACCAGCAGGATCCGCCGGTCGGCCGAGGCGAAGCAGCCGGTGTCCAGGGCCGCCGCGAGCGTGGCCGTGCCGTACAGCGTCGACGCCAGGAAGATCTGCGTGGTCACGCCGCCGCCCCCGTTCCCGGCCGGCCCGCAGCCGCGTGGCGACGCAGCCGGCGCAGCCGCGTGGCGCGCTCGGCGTCCATCGAACCCAGCGCCCGGTCGAGCGCGTCCTGCGGCATCCGCCGCAGCGCCGCCGCGCTCATCTCCTTGAGTTTGCGCGCCACGGCAGGCTCGAACCTTTCGATGGAACCGAGATGGTGGGAAATGATCGCGCAGTACGTCCGCACGGCCTTGGGCAGCAGCAACTCCGCGTCCGTGTCACCCGCCGCCCCCGCGACGACCTCGTCGAACGCGCGGATGAAGTCGAGCTGACGGACGTCACCGATCTGGGTGAGCGAGGACGCCACCCCGCGCCGGTAGAAGGCACCGAGCAGCCCGGTCACCGCGAAGGAGTCCGCCTCCCGGTGCAGCTTCCAGATCCACGGCCGGTCCTCGGCCGTGCGCAGCCCGTCGGTGAAGTGCAGCAGCCCCCGCTCGGCCAGCCGCCGGTGGTAGATCCCCGCCCACGCGTAGGCGTAGTCGACGGAGGTCGTGCGGTGCGCGGGCAGGATCGCGTCGCGCGGACGCAGCGCCACGTTGCGCCGGCCGTGCGGAACCCGGTGCAGCGTGCGGGCCCGCCCGGTGCACTGCACGTGGTCCGTGCGGACGAAGTCGACGTCGAGGCCCTCGATCGCGGCCACCAGCCGGGCGCAGTGGCCCGGCGCCAGCCAGTCGTCGCCGTCCAGGAAGGTGACGTACTCGCCGCGCGCCCGGTCGATGCCGGTGTTGCGGGCGGTCGCCAGGCCGCCGTTCTTCTCGTGTATGACCAGCACCGCCCCCGGCAGCTCGCGCTCGGCACGGGCGAGGAGGTCCACGGTCCCGTCGGTCGAGCAGTCGTCGACGAGAATGAATTCGAAGTCGTCCCGCGCGTTTGCGCGCAGACTCCGCAGGGTGTCTGGTGCGTACTGCCGAACGTTGTAGAACGGCACGATGACGGAGAGCTTGGGCACGTGAGCGACGTTATGCGCCGGCCCGGCATTCGGCTTTACCGCCGCCTTGATGTGAGGTGAACGCGGCGTGGCGAAGCAGTGAAGCGAACATTTTTACGGATGCCGGGCGAGCTGATTCCCCTATCGGCGATGTGCTGTTCACCATTTGTTGGATTCCGGTTGGGCGGTTCCTAGAAATGGCTTCCTAGCGTCTACGACGTGCCAGCAAGTGCAACGAAGGCCCTGCGAGTCGCCGTCCTGGCGGACTCCGACACCCGGTGGAAATGGGGCGCGCTCACCGCGACCCGGATCTCCCCCGCGGACACGGACATCCGCCTCGACGGCTACCTCCTGCGCGGCCGAGCCACCCCCACCGCCCGCCAGCTGCGGGAAGTCGGCGTCACCGCGGACTCGCTCCGCGAGGTGACCGCCGTCGAGTTCCTGCGCGCCATGGAGGCGGCGAGGGGCGAGGAGTCCTACGACGTCCTCGTCCTCGCCCTGGTAGGCGGCGGCGTCCAGGCGATGCTGCACGGACTCGGCCGCGCCTGGCGGGACCGCGCGGACCGGCCCGTGGTCGTCACCGGTTACGTCGGCGTCGTCTACGAGAAGCTCGCCGACGGCCTGCTGCTGCGTCACGGCGCCGACCTCGTCCTCGCCAACTCCCGCCAGGACGCGGAGCGTTTCCGGGAGGTGTACGAGGGGGTGGGCGCCGACGCCTCGGCGGTGACCGAGGTCGCCCTGCCCTTCCTGGGCGGCGCCACCTACGCGGGCGAACCCGCCGGCGCGGACCGCCCCTACACGGTCGTCTTCGCCGCCCAGCCCTCCGTGCCGGACAGCCGCAAGGACCGTACGTACCTCCTCGAACGGCTGATCCGGCACGCCCGCAGGCACCCCGAGCGCGAGGTACTGCTCAAGCTGCGCTCCAAGCCCGGCGAGCACACCACGCACATCGAGGAGCTGCCCTACCAGAAGCTGGTGCAGCGGGCCGACCCGCCGCCCAACTTCCGCCTGGTCTACGGGCACATGGGCGAGGTCCTGGACCGTACCGACCTGCTGGTCACCATCAGCTCCACCGCGGCCCTCGAATCCCTGCACCGCCGCATCCCGACGGTCGTGCTCACCGACCTCGGCGTGCGCGAGGCCCTCGGCAACCACCACTTCGTCGGCTCCGGCTGCCTCGCCTCCTGGGACCAGCTCGACGAGGGCCACCGCCCGGCACCCGACGCCGAGTGGGTCGCCCGGCAGGGCGTCGCCGCAGACGGCGAGTACGCGACCGCCTTCGACGAGGCCCGCGACCGCATCGCCGCCCTGCGCGGCGCCCTGCCCCCGCTCGCCCCGTACTACACACCGGTCACCGCCCCCGGCTACCTGCCCGGCATCCTCGCCCGCCACCACCTCGCCCCCGACGGCACCCGGCTCCCCGGCACCCCGGCCGCCGACCGCGAGCCCGGCCCCGTCCGCCAGGTGGTCCGCCGCGCGGCCCGCGGCGCCTACCGACACGGCGTCCAACGAGTGGCCCCGGTAATCCGCCGCATGGGGGACCTGTGACCACCCCCGCCCCCGGGCCCGCCCCGACACTCGCCCCCGGCTCGATGCCGGGGCTCGCCTCGGCACCCGGGTCTGCCCCGGTGCCTGGGCCTGGCCCGATATCGGGGCTCGCCTTGACAGCCGGTTGTGCCCCGGCGCCTGGGTCCGCCCCGGCTCCCGTACCCGGCCGGGCCTCCGTGCCCGGCTCGATGCCGGGGCTCGCCTCGGCACCCGGGTCTGCCCCGGTGCCTGAGCCTGGCCCGATATCGGGGTTCGCCTTGACAGCCGGTTGTGCCCCGGCGCCTGGGTCCGCCCCGGCTCCCGTACCCGGCCCGGCTCCCGTACCTGGCCCGGATCCCGTACCTGGCCCGGAACCCGTACCCGGCCCGGCCCCCGTGCCCGCCCCGGCGCCTCGGCCCAACGTCACCCCTGGGCCGGACCCGACCCTGGCCCCCCGAACCCCCACGTCCCCCCAGCCCCCTGCGCAAGGAGCAGACCCCATGTCCAACCCGGAAGCGGGCCAGGGTGCTTCGGTGCGCCGGGTGCTCGCGGTGATTCCCGCGCGCGGTGGCTCCAAGGGAGTGCCCGCGAAGAACCTCGCCCCCGTCGGCGGCGTCCCGCTCGTGGCCCGCGCGGTGCGGGAATGCCGGGCCGCCCGACTCGTGACGGACGTCGTCGTGTCCACCGACGACCAGACCATCGCCGCGGCGGCCCGCGAGGCCGGCGCCGAGGTCGTGCTGCGGCCCGCCGCCATCGCCGGGGACACGGCCACCTCCGAGGCCGCCGTGCTGCACGCCATGGACGCCCACGAGGCCCTGCACGCCGCCGCCGTCGACGTGGTGCTGCTCGTGCAGTGCACCAGCCCCTTCATCGTCCGCGAGGACATCGACGGGGTGGCCGGCGCGGTCGCCGAGGCCGGCGCCGACACCGCGGTCACCGTGGCACCGTTCCACGGCTTCGTGTGGCGCGACGGCGGGAACGAGAGCGAAGGTGCCGACGGCCCCGACGGCGGCTACGGCGTCAACCACGACAAGTCGTACCGCCCCCGCCGCCAGGACCGCCCCCAGGACCTGCTGGAGACCGGCGCCGCCTACGCCATGGCCGCCCCCGGCTTCCGCAAGCACGGGCACCGCTTCTTCGGCCGCACCGAACTGGTCCGCACCGACCCGGCCCGCGTCCTGGAGATCGACGACCCGCACGACCTGGCCCGCGCCCGCGCCCTGGCACCGCACTTCGACGCCGCCCGGCCCGGCGCCCTCGCTGCCGTTCCTCCCACCCGCCTCCCCGCAGCACACGACATCGACGCGGTCGTCCTCGACTTCGACGGCACCCAGACCGACGACCGGGTGCTGATCGACTCCGACGGACGGGAGTTCGTCTCCGTGCACCGCGGCGACGGACTCGGCATCGCGGCCCTGCGCCGCAGCGGCCTGACGATGCTGATCCTGTCCACGGAGGTGAACCCGGTCGTCGCCGCCCGCGCGCGCAAGCTCAAGCTCCCCGTGCTGCACGGCATCGACCGCAAGGACCTCGCGCTCAAGCAGTGGTGCGAGGAACAGGGCATCGCACCCGAACGCGTGCTCTACGTCGGCAACGACGTCAACGACCTCCCGTGCTTCGCCCTCGTCGGCTGGCCCGTGGCGGTCGCCAGCGCCCACGACGCCGTACGCGGCGCGGCCCGCGCGGTCACCACCGTCCCCGGCGGTGACGGCGCCATCCGGGAGATCGCGAGCTGGCTCCTCGGCCCCTCGCTCGACTCCCACGACTCCCACACCACCCCCGACTCCCACACCACCCCCGACTCGCTCGAATCCCCCACGATCACCCAGTCCAAGTAAGGAACCGCTGCCATGAGCACCAACTCCCGCATCCGCACCTTCGGCACCCGCGAGGCCGGCCCCGGTCGCCCCGTCTACGTCACCGGTGAGATCGGCATCAACCACAACGGCGACATCGAGAACGCCTTCAAGCTGATCGACGCCGCCGCCGACGCCGGCTGCGACGCCGTCAAGTTCCAGAAGCGCACCCCCGAGATCTGCACCCCGCGCGACCAGTGGGACATCGAGCGGGACACCCCCTGGGGCCGGATGACGTACATCGACTACCGCCACCGCGTGGAGTTCGGCGAGGACGAGTACCGCCAGATCGACGAGTACTGCAGGACCAAGAACATCGCCTGGTTCGCCTCCCCGTGGGACACCGAGGCCGTCGCCTTCCTGGAGAAGTTCGACGTCCCCGCCCACAAGGTCGCCTCCGCGTCGCTGACCGACGACGAGCTGCTGCGCGCCCTGCGCGCCACCGGCCGCACCGTCATCCTCTCCACCGGCATGTCCACCCCGCGGCAGATCCGCCACGCGGTCGAGGTCCTGGGCAGCGACAACATCCTCATGTGCCACGCCACGTCGACGTACCCGGCGCAGGCCGAGGAGCTCAACCTCCGCGTCATCCACACCCTCCAGCAGGAGTACCCGAACGTCCCGATCGGCTACTCCGGCCACGAGACCGGTCTGCAGACCACCCTCGCCGCCGTCGCCCTCGGCGCCGCCTTCGTCGAGCGCCACATCACCCTCGACCGCGCCATGTGGGGCTCCGACCAGGCCGCCTCCGTCGAGCCGCAGGGCCTGACCCGCCTGGTGCGCGACATCCGCACCATCGAGGCCTCCCTCGGCGACGGCGTGAAGAAGGTCTACGAGTCCGAGCTGGGCCCGATGAAGAAGCTGCGCCGCGTCACCGGTGCCGTCGCCGAGGCGGAGATCGCCGACGCCGCGGGCGAGCCCGTCACCGTCTGACACCAGGCCCACCGTCTGACACCAGGCTCCACCACCCCACAAGGCCCTCACCACGGGACGGTCGTACGCCGATGAGCCCCCGCGCCGGGAATGCCGGCCCCCGCACTCTCGCCTTCGTCGAGAGCCCGGTACAACTGCTGAACGTGCTGGAGTGGGCGCACACCCGCGCACCCGGCGCGGAGCTCACCCTCGTGGTGCTGTCCCCCGTGGACCCGATGACCCGCGGTCAGCTGCGCCGCATGGCCGAACTGGCCCGCAAGGAGGGCCACACGATCCGCTGGGAGGAGGCCCGGGGCGGTGCCACGGCACCCTTCCGCACCGTGGGCGGCCTCACCACCGCCCTGCGCCAGGCCGAACGGGTCGTGATGGGCGACCCCTTCTCCCGCTACGTCCAACTGCTCCTGACCATCACCCGCGCCCACGACCTCGTCGTCGTCGACGACGGCACGGCCACGATGGAGTTCGTCACCCAGCTCGCCCAGGGCGAACGCCTGGTCCGCTGGCACCGCAAGGGCAGCCGGCCCGGCCCGCGCGACCTGCTCTTCGCGCCCGTCTCCCGGTCCGCCCGGCACCGCCTGACCCCGACCCCCGACCGGCAGGTCTCGGTCTTCTCCTCCATGCCGATCGAGGACGTCCCGGACGGCGTCACCGTCACCGCGAACGACTTCGTCTGGACCCGCGCCCGCTTCGGCCCGCCGCGCATCACCAAGGGCGCCGACATGGTCGGCACCTCCCTGGTCGAGACGGGTGTCGTCGACTCCGACCGCTACCTGGACGCCGTACGCGGCCTGGCGAAGGCCCACGGGGCGGCCCGCTACTTCGCCCACCGCCGCGAGAGCGCCGAGAAGCTGCACCGGCTGGCCGTGGAGACGGGCCTGCAGATCGTCCGCCCCGACCTCCCCCTGGAGCTGATCGCCCGCCGCGGCCCGATCGGCCGAACGGTCCTCAGTTTCCCCTCCACCGTCGTCCACACCCTGCCGCTGGCCCTGGCCGGCACGGAGGTCCGCGTCGCGGTCTGCGACATCGACCCCGCCTGGCTCACCCAGCACGCCTCACCGCGGGCGCGGGGCTTTCTGTCCGGGGTCACGGGTTCGGCCCGGGACGTCCACCGGCTGTCGGCGGTGGTGGTGGCGAGCGCGGGGTAGGCGGTCCGCGTCCGAACCTGCGTTCGGGTTCGAGTCTTCTCGCGTGAACGGTCCAGCGTGGCTCAGCCGTACCGTGGTATGCGTGAGAGAAGCAAGTGAACAGGAAAGACGGAGCCGGGTGCCGAGGCCAGAAGCGGGTGAGTGTACCCACCCCCGTTGAGAGCCATGCGCCGAGTGGCCAACTTTCTTCGCCTAACGGGCTGAAATTTTGTTGATCGTGGGACAGTTGACCACCCCGGCGTCCTACCCTTCAGAGGGTGAAGCAACTGATGTCCCGTGAGACCGAGGCCGATCCGTCAGGGGAAGCGCAACTTCCCGGTGCGTTGCCGGAGGCGTTGCGCGCAGAACTCGTGGCCTTCCGCCGCGACCTGCACATGCACCCCGAGCTGGGCAACCAGGAGTTCCGCACCACCGCCGCGATCAAGGAACGGCTCGAACGGGCCGGCCTCAAGCCGCGCGTGCTTCCGGTAGGGACCGGGCTCGTCTGCGACATCGGCACCAACACCGACTCGGGACAGTGGGCCGGCGGGCCGCGCATGCTCGCCCTGCGGGCCGACATCGACGCCCTGCCCATCCCGGACACCAAGAACGAGTGCGCCTACCGCTCACGGGTGCCGGACCGCGCCCACGCCTGCGGGCACGACGTGCACACCACCGTCGTCCTCGGCACCGGACTCGTCCTCGCCGCGCTGCACGAGCGGGGTCTGCTGCCCCGGCCGGTGCGGCTGGTCTTCCAGCCCGCGGAGGAGGTGCTGCCCGGCGGCGCCGCCGACGCCATCGAGGGCGGCGCGCTGGACGGGGTGCGCCGGATCCTGGCCGTGCACTGCGACCCCCGGGTGGACGCCGGGCGGATCGGGCTGCGGGTGGGGCCCATCACCTCCGCCTGCGACCGGCTGGAGATCGCCCTCAACGGACCCGGCGGCCACACCGCCCGCCCGCACCTGACCACCGACCTGGTCACCGCCGCCGCGCGCGTGGTCACCGACGTGCCCTCGCTCGTCGCCCGGCGCGTGGACAGCCGCAGCGGCCTCGCCCTGACCTGGGGCCGGGTCGAGTCCGGCCACGCTCCGAACGTCATCCCGCAGCACGCCGAACTCGCCGGGACGGTCCGCTGCCTCGACCTCGACGCCTGGCGCCAGGCACCCGACCTGGTGGTGGGCGCCATCGACGAGATCGCCAACCTGTACCGGGCGAAGTCCGAGATCACCTACGTGCGGGGCGTGCCGCCGGTCGTCAACGAGGTGACCAGCGTCGAACTCCTCCAGACCGCCATGATCGCCCGGCTCGGCACGGACTCCGTGGAGAGCACCGAGCAGAGCCTCGGCGGCGAGGACTTCTCCTGGTACCTGGAGCGCGTGCCCGGCGCCATGGCCCGCCTCGGCGTCCGCCCGCCCGGCGAGCGCACCGTCCGCGACCTGCACCAAGGCGACTTCGACGTGGACGAGAGCGCCATCACCGTCGGCGTGGAGATGTTCACCGCGGCGGCGCTCATCGACGCCGTCACCTGAGCGTCGCGGTCGTTCACAGGGTCGTAACCGGCCAGCGGCACGAATGGGTAACGGCCCTGCGGAACCCCGTTCCCAGGAGTTTCTACGCGCGTTAATCTGCGCCGAACCGAGCGCCCGCTGCGGGGCTTTGGAGAATGGGGAACTTCAGATGCGTCGGATATCGAGACTGACCCGCGTCGCGGTGGGGGCCGCGTCGCTCGCACTCGCCGCCACGGCCTGCGGAGGCACCAGCAGCGACAGCGGCGACGGCAAGGAGGACAAGGGCCTCGCCATCGCGTACGACATCGGCGGCAAGGGCGACCAGTCCTTCAACGACGCCGCGTACGCCGGTCTGGAGCGGGCGAAGAAGGAGTTCGGCTACAAGACCGCCGACATCGAGCCCACCGACGGTGAGACGGACGCCGACAAGGAACAGCGTCTGACCTCCCTGGCCAAGCAGGGCTACAACCCCGTCATCGGCGTCGGCTTCGCCTACGGCCCGGCGATGAAGGCGGTCGCCTCGAAGTACCCGGACACCACCTTCGGCATCGTCGACTCGGTGGTCGAGGGCAAGAACGTGGCGTCCCTCGTCTTCGCCGAGAACGAGGCCTCCTACCTCGCCGGCGTCGCCGCCGCCAAGGCCACCAAGACCAGGACGGTCGGTTTCGTGGGCGGCGTGGACATCCCGCTGATCCACAAGTTCGAGGCCGGCTACAAGCAGGGCGTCCAGGACACCGACCCCAAGATCAAGGTCATCTCGCAGTACCTGACGCAGACCGCCGAGGAAGGCGGCTTCTCCAGCCCGGACAAGGGCCGCGCGGCCGCCGAGGGCCAGATCGAGAAGAAGGCCGACGTCGTCTACCAGGCGGCCGGTCTGTCCGGACAGGGCGTGATCGAGGCGGCCGCCAAGGCGAAGGTCTGGGCGATCGGCGTCGACTCGGACCAGTACGAGCAGGAGGCCCTCGCGGCCTACAAGGACTACATCCTGACCTCCGCCCTCAAGGACATCGACGGCGCGGTCCTCGCCCTGGCCAAGTCCGTCGAGGACGACAAGCCGCTGGCCGGCACCCACACCTTCGACCTGAAGTCGGACGGGGTGGGCCTGTCCGACAGCAACCCGAAGTTCGCCGAGATCCCGGGCGCCCAGGACGCCGTGGCCAAGGCCAAGGCGGGCATCATCGACGGCTCGATCAAGGTGAAGACCGAGTAGCCGGCACGGCACCTCGTGAAGCGGGCGGGCGCCCCGGGCGCCCGCCCCCTTCGGCATGCCCCGACCGGGCTCCGGGCGCAGCCCGCGGCGTCACCCTCCGTTTGCG
>NZ_JBHXNW010000044.1:27843-74135 GCF_042717365.1 Streptomyces sp. NPDC058534 | reverse complement strand
CGCTGTACGCGAGCACAGGCCGCCCTCGACCTCGTGGAGATGGCGGGAATCGAACCCGCGTCCAACGGTGCGGAATCAGGGCTTCTCCGTGTGCAGTCCGCTTCGATTTTCTCAGCCCCGGAGATCACGCGGACAAGTCTCCGACGGGCTCAGTCACTGTTTGGTTTCCCTCTTCACCCCGTGACCGGGATCAAGGTTTAGTCCCCTAGCTGATGCCAGGATCCGGGTCGGGAACAGCCCCGGGCTGACACTCCCGTAGTAGGAGGCTCGCTCTGCTACCTGAGGTCAGGCAGCGAGGGCGAAGGCCTGCTGGGAGGAATCGCGCTTGGTGTTGGCGATTATTTTTTCGGCCTGTGGTTTACGAGATCATGGCCGCTTCCTCGACACGCTTCCCCTGCTTCGACAGCCGCTGTCGAAACCGATCATCCCCATGTTGCTGTGTTTAATTTACAACAGTTCAAACCCTCCGGAAGAGGGCGCACGCACCCGCCTGGGGTGCAGATGCCATCCTACGTGACCAACGCACGAGGGTGCCAGCCCATTCCCGGCGGTCAGCCCCGCTGCTTGCGCCGGATCGCGGAGATCGTCCGCTCCGCCTCGCGGCGGTCCTGCTTCTCACGGAGCGTCTGGCGCTTGTCGTACTCCTTCTTGCCGCGCGCCAGCGCGATCTCGACCTTGGCCCGGCCGTCCTTGAAGTAGAGGGCCAGCGGCACGATGGTGTGACCGGTCTCCTGGGACTTCGCCTCCAGCTTGTCGATCTCCACGCGGTGCAGCAGCAGCTTCCGCTTGCGGCGGGCACTGTGGTTGGTCCAGGTCCCCTGGCTGTACTCCGGCACGTGCACGTTGTGCAGCCACGCCTCGTGTCCGTCCAGCTGCACGAAGCCGTCGGCCAGCGAGGCCCGTCCCTGGCGCAGCGACTTCACCTCGGTCCCGGACAGGACGAGTCCCGCCTCATAGGTGTCGAGGATCTGGTAGTCGTGCCGCGCCTTCTTGTTCTGCGCGATCAGCTTGCGCCCTTTTTCCTTAGCCATAGTGCAACCATTTTGGCACTACCGAGGGGGCTCACGGAAAGCCGATTACGCGGTCGGTCCCAGCCCGCTCAGTACCGTCCGCGCCCGTTCCAGCGCGGACGACTCCGCCGGGTCGACCTCCAGGTCGGGTGTGATGCCCGTGCCGTCGACGCCGCGGCCGGAGGGGGTGCGGTAGTGCCCGACGGTCAGCTCGGCCACCGAGCCGCCGGGCAGCCGGCTCGGCATCTGCACCGAGCCCTTGCCGAAGGTGCGGGAGCCCAGGACGACCGCCCGGCCGCGGTCCTGGAGGGCTCCGGTGAGGAGTTCGGCCGCGCTCATGGTGCCGCCGTCGACGAGCGCGACCAGGGGTCTGGTGGTCTCGCCGCCGGGCTCGGCGTGCAGGGCCCGCTGTTCGCCGTCGACGTCGTACGTGGCGACCAGGCCGCCGTCGAGGAAGGCGGAGGCGGCGGTGACCGCCTCGGAGACCAGGCCGCCGGAGTTGCCGCGCAGGTCGAGGACGACTCCCGTGCCGGACGGCAGCCGGCGCACGGCGTCGCGCACCTGTGCGCCGACGCCCTTGGTGAAGGAGCTGACCTTGATCACCGTGTCGCCGGTGGCGAGGGTGCGTACCGTCACGGGCTCCGTGGAGAGCCTGGCCCGCCGCACGGTCTCGCTCCACGCGCGCGTGCCGCGCTCCAGGCCCAGCCGGACGGCGGTGCCGGCGGGCTCGTCCTCGGCGTCGCCGCGCAGTATGGCGACGACCTCGGTGACGGGCCGCCCGTCGACCCGCTCGCCGTCGACGCTGCGCAGCCGGTCGCCCTCGCGGATCCCGGCGTCGGCGGCGGGCGAGCCGGCGCGCACCTTGGTCACCTCGATGCGGCCGTCGCGTTCGCGGCGCGCGGAGAGCCCGACGCCGGTGTACCGGCCGTCCAGGGCGTCCTCCAACTCCTCGTACTCGCCGTGGGAGTAGACGGCGCCCCAGCGGTCCCCGCTGCGGCTGACCGCGCGTTCGGCGGCCTCCTCGGGGGACTTGCCGTCGGCCAGCGCCTCGGCGGCCGCCCTGGCCACCGCGTCGTGCCGCGCGGCGGGAGCCGCCGGACGTGCCCTGTCCGGCTCGGGCTTCCGGTCGCTTCCGGAGAACGCGCCGTTGACCCCGCCCGCGACGAGCACACTCGCGAACACCAAGGTCAGGGCGGCCCCGTGGCGTACGCGGCGGGGCTGACAGAACAGGTCACGACCTGACATGCCGGTGAGTCTAGGACAACGCGAGAGGGCCGCACGGTCGCTTGACCGTTCGGCCCTCTTGGTATGTGTCACACCTTCAGGTACTTGCGCAACGCGAAGAACGCGGCCAAGGCGGGCATCAGCAGGCTGGTGGCCAGGATGAGCGGCAGCTTCGTCAACACGGCGTCCCAGCCGATGAAGTTGATCAGGTTCAGCTTCTCGGACAGGGCGAGACCGTGGTCGATGATGAAGTATCTGGCGACCACCAGGAAGCCGCAGGCGACACCACCGCCGATGAGCCCGGCGACCGCCGCCTCCATGATGAACGGCGCCTGGATGTAGAACCCGGAGGCGCCGACGAGGCGCATGATGCCCGTCTCGCGCCGCCGGCTGAACGCCGAGACGCGCACCGTGTTGACGATCAGCATCAGGGCGACGACCAGCATGAGCGCCATCACCGCGCGGGCGGCCCAGTTCATGCCGTTGAGGAGGCCGAAGAGGTTGTCCAGGATGCCCTTCTGGTCCTGCACGGACTGCACGCCTTCCCGGCCGTCGAAGGCGGTGGCGATGACCTGGTACTTCTCCGGGTCCTTCAGCTTGATCCGGTACGACTCCTGCATCTGGTCCGGCGTGAGGGAACTGGCCAGCGGCGAGTCGCCGAACTGCTCCTTGTAGTGCTTGTACGCCTCGTCCTGCGACTCGTACGTCACCTTGTCGACGACGGCCATCTCGTCGAGGTCGGACATGATCTGCTTCTTCTGGTCCGAGGTCACCGCGCCCTTGGCGCAGTTGGGGTCGGACTCGGCGTCGCTCTTGTTGCAGAGGAAGACCGAGACGTTGACCTTGTCGTACCAGTAGCCCTTCATGGTGGTGACCTGGTCGCTCATCAGCAGCGAACCGCCGAACAGGGCCAGGGACAGGGCGACGGAGACGATGACCGCGAAGGTCATCGTCAGATTGCGGCGAAGACCGACACCGATCTCCGAGAGCACGAACTGGGCGCGCATGGCGTCTCGTTAAGCCTTTCGTTCCTCGTCGTCAGTGCTGGTAGCCGTAGACGCCGCGTGCCTGGTCGCGGACGAGGCGGCCCTTGTCCAGCTCGATGACGCGCTTGCGCATCTGGTCCACGATGTTCTGGTCGTGGGTGGCCATGATCACGGTGGTGCCCGTCCGGTTGATGCGGTCGAGCAGCTTCATGATGCCCACGGAGGTCTGCGGGTCGAGGTTGCCCGTGGGCTCGTCCGCGATCAGCAGCTTGGGCCGGTTGACGAAGGCCCGCGCGATCGCGACGCGCTGCTGCTCACCGCCGGACAGCTCGCCGGGTCTGCGGTCCTCCTTGCCGCCGAGACCGACCAGGTCGAGTACCTGGGGCACCGACTTGCGGATCTCGCCGCGGGACTTGCCGATGACCTCCTGTGCGAAGGCGACGTTCTCACCGACCGTCTTGTTCGGCAGCAGGCGGAAGTCCTGGAACACCGTCCCCAGCTGGCGCCGCATCTGCGGCACCTTCCAGTTGGACAGGCGGGCGAGGTCCTTGCCCAGGACGTGCACCTGGCCGTGGCTGCACCGCTCCTCGCGGAGGACCAGCCGCAGAAAGGTGGACTTTCCGGAGCCGGAGGATCCCACGAGGAAGACGAACTCGCCCTTCTCGACCTCCAGGGAGACGTCCCTGAGGGCTGGGTGGCTCTGTTTGGGGTAGACCTTGGAGACGTTGTCGAATCGGATCACGGATGCACCACGGGTCGCCGGGGGTAGATGTGCGTGACCATACGCGAACCGGGGAGCGGACCGCAGTCACCGGTCTGGGTTGCGTATCAGTTGCGCGTTTTGTCCCCGGCGGGAGGACGCGCGGGGTCCCCCGGAACCTGGCACAGTGGAAGGGGAACGTTCGTGTCGTTGCGGGCGTTGTCCAGGCGGAGCCGGCGGCAAGGAGGGCGAGCGCATGACGTACGACCGGTTGGTGTGCGCGAACTGCGCGGCGCCCGTGAATGAGGGCCGGTGCCCGGTGTGCCGGGCGAACCGCGAGCGGATGCAGCAGGAGGGCCCCCTGGCGGGGCTGAACCCGATGACGCTGATCGCGCTGCTGGCGGCGCTGATCGCGGCGGTGGCCCTGCTGGCCCACCAGACCGTCTGACGGGCGCGCAGGGCCCCACAGGGCCTTCGGAGACACGGCAGAGGGGCCCGGAGCGCTGTGCCGCTGTGCGCTCCGGGCCCCTTCGCGTGTGCGTGCCGTGCGTAGGCGTACGCCTACGGTCAGGCAGTGGCTCCGCCGCGACCGTTCATCAGGCGCGGCAGCAGGCGGAAGCCGATACCGCCCGCGATCATCGTGGCGGCGCCGACCAGCAGGAACGTGGTCTCCGCGGCGCCGGTCTCGGCCAGCTCGTCACCGCTGCCCTGGGCGGCGGTGTCGGAGGCCGGGGCCTCTTCACCGGTGTCGGTCAGGGCCGAGGAGCCCTCGTCCTGGGCGACGTTGTCGTTGGGGCCGCCGTCGGGGGTGGTGTTGTCGCCGCCACCACCGTTGCCGCCGGTGTTGCCGCCAGTGGTCTCCGAGCCGCCGTTACCACCGTTGCCGTTACCGCCGTCGGTCGCACCGCCGTCAGTGGCACCGCCGTCAGTGGCACCGCCGTCGGTCGCGCCACCATCGGTCGCGCCACCATCGGTCGCGCCACCATCGGTCGCACCGCCGTCGGTGACACCACCATCGGTCACGCCACCATCGGTGACACCACCGTCGGTGACACCACCATCGGTGACACCACCGTCGGTCACGCCACCATCGGTGACGCCACCGTCGGTGACACCACCATCGGTGACGCCACCATCGGTCGCACCGCCGTCGGTCGCACCGCCGTCGGTGCCCTCGGTCGTGCCCTCGGTCACGCCGACCGAGGTGCCCTCGGTGGTCCCCTCGGTCGTGCCTTCGGTGTCGCCACCGACGCTCACGCCAAGGTCGACGTTGGTGTCACCGACACCCGCGCTGACGCCGATGTCGAGCGCCGAGGCGGCACCCGCGGCGGTCAGCGAGGCGCCGGCGGCGATCACGGCGCCGGCCGCTATGCGCGCGACACGGATGCGCGTCTTCTTCGTCATGTGGTTGCTACCCCCAGTAGCCGATTAGTCAGTGAGGCCGCACTCGGGGCCGTGATCGACGGGAGTGGCTGCGCTTATGTCCCCCGGTTCACATGCGCCCCAGAAATACGCATGCCGCGCCTCACCCTTACGAATGTTCAAAGCAACGTCAAGGCCGTTGCGTACGCGATGTCCAGGTACGGGCCGTATGCCGGACACAAAGGGTGTGAGTGTGATGTAAAACCCAGACATCACCGGCGAACGGCGGGCAGACAAAAGGCAACCGCCGCCCGATGAGCAGCAGTTGCCTTGTCGACAAAGCGGCCTTTCCGCTCCGCGCTACTTCTCCTGCTGCTTGCGCCAGCGAATACCGGCTTCGAGGAAGCCGTCGATCTCGCCGTTGAACACGGCCTCGGGGTTGCCCACTTCGTGCTCCGTGCGCAGGTCCTTGACCATCTGGTACGGGTGCAGCACGTACGAACGCATCTGGTTGCCCCAGGAGTTGCCCCCGTCGCCCTTGAGGGCGTCCATCTTGGCCTGCTCCTCCTGACGGCGCCGCTCCAGGAGCTTGGCCTGGAGGACGTTCATCGCGGTGGCCTTGTTCTGGATCTGGGACCGCTCGTTCTGGCAGGAGACCACGATGCCGGTGGGGAGGTGGGTGAGCCGTACCGCGGAGTCGGTGGTGTTCACGCCCTGGCCGCCGGGGCCCGAGGAGCGGTACACGTCCACCCGCAGCTCGGACTCGTCGATCTCGATGTGGTCGGTCTGCTCGACCACGGGGAGGATCTCGACACCCGCGAAGGAGGTCTGGCGGCGCCCCTGGTTGTCGAAGGGCGAGATGCGCACCAGCCGGTGCGTGCCCTGCTCGACGGAGAGGGTGCCGTAGGCGTACGGCGACTGCACGGCGAAGGTGGTCGACTTGATGCCGGCCTCCTCCGCGTACGACGTCTCGTAGACCTCGGTCTTGTAGCCGCGCTGCTCGGCCCAGCGCAGGTACATGCGCTGGAGCTTCTCGGCGAAGTCGGCGGCGTCCACGCCACCCGCCTCGGCGCGGATGTTGACGAGCGCCTCACGCGCGTCGTACTCGCCCGACAGGAGGGTGCGGACCTCCATCTCGTCCAGCGCCTTCTTCACGGCCGTGAGCTCGGACTCGGCCTCGGCGCGGGTGTCCGGGTCGTCCTCCTCCTCGGCCATCTCGAAGAGCACCCCGAGATCGTCGAGCCGGCCGCGCAGGGCCTCGGCCTTCCGCACCTCGGCCTGGAGGTGGGAGAGCCGGCTCGTGATCTTCTGCGCCTCGTCCGGGTTGTCCCACAGGGAGGGCGCGGCCGCCTGCTCCTCGAGCAGGGCGATGTCTGCCCTCATCCTGTCGAGGTCCAGGACGGCCTCGATCGACTCCATGGTCGAGGAGAGGGACTTCAGCTCTTCGGATACATCGACGACTGCCACGTGTCCAGCGTAACGGCTCCGCCGACCGGCCCCCGCCGGACCGTGGCGCCGGACGCCCGCGGCGGCGCGCGGCCGGGGCGCGCCGCACCCGGGCGGGCCGGTGCCGGGCCCGGCCGACGGCCGGACGCCGGCCGGCGATCCTGCCGGTCGGCCACGAGCGGCCGGGGGCTTCGTCGCAGCGGAACGCGGGTCGGGTGGCGCGTCGCCGTGCGGACGCTTCCGTCACGCCCGCCTCGGGCTCAAGGGGAGGCCGGTGCCGAGTTCCGTGGGTCCTGGGGCGCCGTGCCGCCCTCGTCGCCGCTGGTCGCCAGCCACGTTCCGACGCCGATCGCCGCCACCAGGGCGACCGCCCCGCCGCCCAGCGCGAGGCGGCGGCGCCGCGCGGCGGCGCGGTTGCGGGCCGAGCCGGGGCGTGGGGCGCCGGACGCGCGCGGGGCGCGGGCGGTGCCCCTGGCGCCGCCCGCCAGCTCGTCCGGGGCGGGCACGCGCATCGACGTGTGCGTGTCGCGGTTGGAGTCGGCCGGCTTCGCCCCCGGCACCAGGGGCACGGCGCCCCGGCGGCGTACCGGCTCCCCGGCGGGCGCGGGAGCCCCCGAGGACGTCGCGGGCTCCTCGGGCGGGTCCTCCTCCTGCTCGGCGTCGGGCTCGTCCACGTCCAGCGGGCCCATCCCGGCCAGCATCGGCAGCAGCTCGCGCAGCCGGGCGCTCAGCTCGGAGGCGCGCAGCCGGGAGGCGGGTCCCTTGGCGAGGCACTGCACGAGGAGCTGCCACAGCTCGTCGGGGATGCCGGGGAGCGGGACGACCGTCTCGGTCACGTGGCGGCGCAGCACCGCGCCGGGGTGACCGCCGCCGAACGGCGTGAAGCCGGCCAGCAGCTCGTACAGCACCGTGGCCAGCGCGTAGATGTCGACCGCCGCGCGCGGGGGCAGGCCCTCGACGATCTCCGGGGCCAGGTAGTCCGGCGTGCCGATGATCTTCGTGGCCCGGGTGCGCCGGGGGGTGTCGATGAGCTTGGCCACCCCGAAGTCCGTCAGCAGGGCCGGGTGGGAGCCGCCGGGACCGAGCGGGCCCCGCATGTCAAGGAGCACGTTCTCGGGCTTGACGTCGCGGTGCACGACCCCGGCGGCGTGCGCGGCGGCCAGGCCGTCGGCGACGTCCGCGACGACGGCCACGGCGGCCTCGGGCGACAGGCGCCGCTCGCGGTCGAGGCGGGTGCGCAGGTCCGTGCCGCGGACCAGGTCCATGACCAGGGCGAGGTCGTTGCCGTCGACCACCAGGTCACGGACGGAGACGACGTGCGGGTGCTCCAGGCCGAGCAGGGCCGTGCGCTCCTGGACGAAGCGTGAGACGAGTTCCTGGTCGGAGGCCAGGTCCTCGCGCAGCAGCTTGATCGCGACGGGCCCCTCGGGACCGTCGCCGAGCCACACCGTGCCGGCGCTGCCCCGCCCGAGGATCTGGTGGGCGGTGTACCGGCTGCCGATCTTCCGTGCCAAGACTGCTCCTACCGACGCGTGTTGCGCCTAAAAGTACGCGCCCGCGGAGCCAACCTTCACAGCGGAGGCGGAAATCACCCGCCGGATGTCGACAAGTCTCCGGACTCAGCCACCGGTGGAGCTTCCGCCGCCCGAACCGCCCAGGTCCCCGATCCAGTCGGTCGCGGTGGTGAACCAGTCGCTGAGCTGCTCCCAGTAACCCTTGCCCGTGCCGATCCAGCCCTGAAGGGGGCTCAGCTCCCAGATCAGCCAGCCGGCCACGACCATGATGACGAGCGTGAACAGGCATCCCTTGAGGCAGCCGAGCCCGGGGATGCGCATGGGGTTGGCGCTGCGCTGCCGCGGCGGGCGTGGCTCGCGCCGGGGCGGCCGGGGCTCGGGCGTGGGCGGCGGCGCGTACCGCTGGGGCTGCTGCGGCTGCGGTGTGGCGTACCGCTGCGGCTGTTGCTGCTGCGGGTAGCCGTAGCCGGGCTGCTGGGGCGGCGGGCCCTGAGGGGCCTGCCGGGGCGGCTGCTGCGGGCGGGAGACCTGCCGCTGGGGGCGGCGGCGCAGCGGGTCCTGGTTCGGGTCGAGGTACTGGACCTGCGTCTGCTCGTTGCGGTCGCGGGCGGCGCGCAGCTGGTTCTGCCAGGGGTGCGGGTCGTCGGGCCCGCCGGGCTGCCCGCCCTGGCCCTGCCCCGGCGGCACCGGGGGCATGACGGCGGTCGGGTCGGCCGCCCCGCGGTTCGGGAGTACGGCGGTGGGGTCGGCGGCGCCGGACGGGTTGCCGGTGTGCGGCAGGACGCTGGTCGCGCCGTTCGGGTCGTAGCCGCCGTTCTGCGGCAGGACCTGCGTCGGGTCGGCGGCGCCCGGGTCGCCCGGGACCTGTGCGGGCGCCGGGTCGGGGACGAGGAGCATCCCCACGTTCTCGGCGGCGCCGATCTGCGCGTTGTTCGCGTGCACGCCGATGCCCTCGGCGACGACGCGCAGGCCGCGGGCGAGGTTCTCGGCGCTGGGGCGGTCGTCGGGGTTCTTGCGCAGGCAGCGCTCGATGACGGTCCACAGCGGGTCGGGGACGGTGGAGGGGCGGCGCGGCTCGGCGCTCAGGTGCTGGTGCAGCACTTCGAGGGCGGAGCCGCCGCCGAACGGGGGTCGGCCGGTGACCAGCTCGTACAGCAGGATGCCGGCGCCGTACACATCGACGGCGGAGGTCTGGGGGCGGCCCTCGGCGGACTCCGGCGCGACGTACGCGGGCGTGCCGACGAACTCGTGGGTGCGGGTGAGACCGGGCGAGTCGGCGAGGCGGGCGATGCCGAAGTCGGTCAGCATCGGGTGCATCTCGCCGCCGGTCTGCTTCAGCAGGACGTTGGCCGGCTTCAGGTCGCGGTGGACCACGCCGTCCGCGTGGCTGGCGGCGAGGGCGTCGGCGATCTGGGCGGTGAGCAGGGCGGCCGCGACCGGGGTGAGCGGCCCGTTCTCGCGCAGGTAGCGGTGCAGGTCGGGACCGGCGACGAGGTCCATGACGAGCGCCAGCAGTTCGCCCTCCACGACCAGGTCGCGGACCCGGACGATGTTGGGGTGGGTGAGCCGGAGCAGGACGGAGCGCTCCCGCAGGAAGCGCATCACGATGTCGGGGTCGCTCGCGAGCTCTTCCTTGAGGACCTTGATCGCGACGGTCTCGCCGGGCTGTCCGGCCACGGCCGCCTCGGCGCCCGCGGTCTCCCGCTGGCGCGCACGCCAGACGGTGCCCGTCGCGCCGCGACCGAGGGGCTCCTCGAGGAGGTACTTGCTGCCTACCGGCCGCACGTCATGCGCTCCTAGTTGCTTGCTGGCTGTTCCGACCCACTGTAATGCCGCGCTCCCGGCACCGGGCTGTCCTCATTCCGTGGTCGGTTCCGTGGTTCCCATTGGTCCGCCGGTAAGCCTTACGTTCCGCTCCCGGGACATGTTCGAAGGAAAGACGCTCGACCCGGTCTCTTGGTTGCCGCTGCCCGGACGTGACCGATCTCAAGCCGACGGTGTTCGATCAGCTCCGGGGCACCTGTCAGGCATTTTTGGGGTCAGAGCCGACCAATCAAGATCATTTGACGGCGGGAGGCGGGCGCGTTGTCAGTGGCAGGTGCGAGGATGCGTGGAGAACTGGCCGACGTGCTCGTGTGGCGGTGGGGGAAGTCCGCGGTGGGTGACCGTGGTGACGGCTTCTGCCCGGCGCGCGGGCGCCCGCGCGAAGGGACCGCTGACGGCGATGCAGATCCGGCTGACCGTCGTAGACCCGCTGGGCCCGCATGCTTCGGCGGGGGGCCGCGCCGCGAGTAGCGACGTGCTGGTCACCGCGCCGGCCGGCACCGCCCTGGCCGCGGTCGCCTCCGCGCTGGCCGCGGCGCTGCCCGGCGGCGAGACCCCGGGCACCGGCCAGGTGGTGCTGTACGCGGGCGCGCACCGGCTCGACACGCAGCGCAGCACCCTGGGCGAGCCACCGCTGATCGACGGCGCCGTGCTCTGTCTGGGCGCCCCGGGCGAGCCCGACCCGGACACCGAGCCGGCCGGCGTCCCCGCCCAGCTCCACGTGGTCGCGGGCCCGGACGCGGGCGGCGTCCACCTCCTGCATGGCGGCCAGATCCGCCTCGGCCGCTCCGCCGACGCCGATGTCGCGCTCGACGACCCGGACGTCTCCCGGATGCACTGCGCGGTCACCGTCACCCCCGACGCCCGCGTCTCGGTCGCCGACCTCGGCTCCACCAACGGCACCACGCTGGACGGCACCCGCGTGGGCGACCGTCCGGTCCGCTTCGCGCCGGGTGCGCTGCTGCGGATCGGCGAGTCGGCCCTGCGACTGGTGCCGGTCCCCCGCGAGGCGACGACGCGGGCGACGACGACGCCGGACGGGGAGGGGTACGTACGGCTGTCCGGGGTGCCGACGCCCGCGCCGGACCGCGCCGACGCCGACGAGGTGGCGCACGCCCGCGTGGCCGACGGCGGACACGCGGGCGACACGGACGGTGCCTCCCGCGCGGAGGGTCCCCGCCCGGCGGGAGCCCCCTCCCGGGACGCAGGTGTGACGAGCGACCCCGCGCGTGCGGGCGGTGCGGCGGGCGGAACCCCGCGTGCCGCCGGGTCCGCCGGCTGGGACACCCCGGCCCACGGGACCGGAACCGACGGCGCGGGCGGCCCAGGGGCCGGTGAGTGGGACGGCCCGGCCGGACTGAGCCACCAGGCCGACGGAGCGTCGGCGTACGGCCGGGGTGCGGCCCCCACCGAGCCGCCCCAGGTGCCCGGCCAGGGCGGCGCGCCCCGCATAGAGAGCCACGGCACCGGCCCCACGGCCGGCTTCCCCCGGCAGGCCCCCGCGGGGGGCGAGACCCACGGCGGGGCGGCGTCCTACGGGGCGGTCGACTCCGCGGCGGGCAGGTATGGCGCGGGTGCGTTCGGAGGGGGCGCCGCCGATCCGGACGGCTCCGACGCGGGTACGTCACGCGGTGGCGAGCGTGGGATTCGCTCCACCGAGGCGGGCAGGTCCGACGCGGGTGCGTCACGCGGTGGCGGGTACGGAGGAACCCCCACCGACCCTGACGCCTCCGGCACGGATACGTCGCGCGGTGGCAGGCCCGGCACTGCGGCACCCCGCAGGGGCGAGCACGGAACGGACCCCGCCGAGCAAGGCAGGCCCGGCACCAGGACACCCCGCAAGGACGAACCCCGAACAGACCCCGCCGAGCAAGGCAGGCCCCGCACCAGGACACCCCACAGCGACGAACCCCGAACCGACCCCGCCGAGCAAGGCAGGCCCGGCACGGGAGTGCCCCGCACCCGTCCCCCCGGCACGAGCACCCCCCGCCCCCAGCCCTCCGGCGCGGGCGGCCACCCCTACGCCGCGCCCGGCGCGAGCGGATCGCACCCCGGCGCACCCGGGCCGGGCGGCGACGGTGGGGGCCCGGACGGTGGCACCGGACGTAAAGGCACCCCCCTGCGCGGGACCGACCTGCCGCAGGGTGTGCGGCGGCGCGGCGGTATCGGAGCGTGGGCGCGGCGGCTGACCGGGGGGCGCGGGAGTGCGCAGGACGCCACCGCCACCGGTGCGCACGCCTACGACGAGGAGGCGGCCGGACCGGCACCGGCCGCACCCGGCGGTGCCTGCCACGCCCCGGAGACCTGGCCGGACGCCGCGTCGCTGCTGCTGACGGCGCTCGGACCCGGGCCCCGGCTGTGGGAGCGCGGCCCGGCGCACCCGGAGGCGCTGACCGTGCGGCTCGGTACGGCCGACCGGGTGGCGCCCGGCGGTGCCGCGCCGTTGCCCGCGGTCCCGGTGACCGCCGGGCTGCGCGAGGTCGGGGCGCTCGGCCTGGCGGGCCCGCGTGCCCGGCTCGCCGGGCTGGCCCGCTCGGTGCTGGCCCAGCTCGCCGCGCTGCACTCCGCGGACACCCTGGAGATCGTCCTGATCAGCGCGGACCGCTCCCGTCCGCTCGCCGAGCGGACCGCCGAGTGGTCCTGGCTGGGCTGGCTGCCCCAGCTGCGCCCGGCGCACGGCCAGGACTGCCGCCTGCTCCTCGCCCACGACCGCGAACAGGCCATGGCCCGCGCCCACGAACTCGTCCGCCGCCTGGACGACCACCTGTCGGACACCCGGCCCGGGGCCCGGCCGGCGACGGCCCCCGGCAGCACCCGGCAGCCCTCCTGGGCCCGGCCCGACGACGGCACCGACCCGGCCGGCGGCTTCGCGGGGCCGTACAGCGTGGTGGTCGTGGACGGGGACCCCGGCGGTGCCGACGTGCGCGAGACCGTGGCGCGGCTGGCCCTGGAGGGACCGCGGGCCGGTATCCACGTCGTATGCCTCGCCGAGACGTCCGCCGCCTCCCCCACCTCGCCCGTGGCGGAGACGTACGAGGCGGCCTGCGCGGTGTCGCCGGTGTTCCGGGAGTGCGGTGCCGTGGCGCTGCTCAGCGGCGACGTGGCGACGACCCTGCGGCTGCTGCGCGTCGCGCGCACGGCCGGCGAGGCCCCGGCCGGCCCGGTCGGGCACGGCACCCTCGGCACGGTCGACGCCGTCTCCCCCGCGTGGGCGGAGCGGTTCGCGCGCGCCCTGGCGCCGCTGCGCACCGATGCCCCCGCGGTTGGCGAGCGGCACGCGCGGGTGGCCGCGCCCCTGCCCCAGACGGCCCGGCTCCTGGACGAACTGGGCCTCGCCCGCGCCACCCCGGCCTCCCTGATGGCCCGCTGGGCCGACGCCGCCGACGACACGCACGCTCTCGGCGGGCGCGCCCACGCGGTGCTGGGCGCCGGCCCGCGCGGCCCCGTCACGGTCGACCTCGCCGCCGAGGGACCGCACCTGCTGGTCGAGGGCCCGCCCGGCAGCGGCCGCACCGAGCTGCTGCGGGCGCTCGTCGCCTCCCTCGCCTCCGCCGACCGCCCCGACCGCCTCGGTGTCGTCCTGATGGACGGCCGCGACAGCGTGGGCACCGACGGCGGGCACGGCGAGGGACTGGCCGTCTGCACGGACGTACCGCATGTCACCACCCATCTCGCCGCCAACGACCCGGTCCGCATGCGGGAGTTCGCCCAGTCCCTGAGCGCCGAGCTGAAGCGGCGGGCCGAGCTGCTCGGGCGGTCGGAGTTCCCCGAGTGGCACACCGGACGCGAGGTGTCGGGCCGGCTGGTCGCCCAGCGCACGCCGCCCGACGGCGCACCCGGCACCGCGTCGGCGCCCGACGACGGGGACCTCGACTCCCCGCCCAGCTCCACCATGCGGCTGCGCCCGGGATCGGCCCGGCGCCGGTCCGGGGCCGTACCGCCGCTGCCCCGCCTCGTGGTGGTCGTGGACGATCTCGACGCACTCGTCACTCCCCCGCTGGGCTCGCCCGGGCGGCCCGCAGCAGGGTCGGTCATGCGGGCGCTGGAGGCCGTCGCGCGGGAGGGCGGGCGACTGGGCGTGCACCTGGTGGCCGCCACCGCGCCGGGCGGCCGTACGGCCCAGACGGAGCCCACCCTGCGCGCCACCCTGCACATCACGCTCGACACCCCGGCCCCGGGACCGGACGAACCGATGCCGGGACGCGGCCGGTTGACCCGCCCCGACGGACCGACCGTGGTCTTCCAAGCCGGCCGGGTCACCGGCCGCATCCCGCGCACGGCGACCCTGCGCCCCACGGTGATCCCCCTGGAATGGCACCTCATGGGCGACCCACCCACCCGCCGCCCCGTACGCGAACTGGGCAACGGCCCGACCGACCTGGCCCTCCTGGCCAGCGCGTTGGAGCGAGCGGCCCGCGAGGTGGCGGCGGCACAGGTGCCCTCACTCCTCTAACGCCGGGTTCGTCACTGACAGCCCGTCCGGCGTTTGAGGACGAGGCCGTCCAGGCCGATAGCGGGGCCTGGGGGCGGCAGCCCCCAGCGATGCCCACACCACCGCCGCCCACCTGGTCACGACGCGGTCACGATCCCCCCGTTGACCGCGGACGCGCTCTTGCCGCCCTCACCCCCCTGGCGTACACCAGAGCGCACGGAAGAGCGCTCAACGTTCGACGAGGCACGAAGAACGGGGCAGTGATGCGCACGAGCAGCACCATGGGGACACGCAGGACCCTCGGCAGGAGGACCCGGGTCGCCGCCACCCTCGCCGCGGGAGCGCTCGCGCTCTCGCTCACCGCGTGCGGTGGCGACGACGACAACGGCGGTGGTGACAAGGGCGGTCAGGAGGACGGCGGCAAGGAGACGGCCGCCACCGTCACCCTTCCGAAGCTGGACGGCGAGAGTCTGGAGGTCGCCGCCGTCTGGACCGGCGCGGAGCAGGAGAACTTCAAGAAGGTCCTCGCCGAGTTCGAGAAGCGCACCGGCGCCAAGGTGACCTTCGTGCCCGCCCAGGACCCGATCATCAACTTCCTCGGCTCGAAGATCGCGGGCGGCGCCCCGCCGGACGTGGCGATGCTCCCGCAGCCCGGCGCCATCAAGCAGGCCGTCGAGAAGGGCTGGGCCAAGCCGCTCGGCGCGGAGGCCACCAAGGAGCTGGGCGAGAACTACTCGCCGGGCTGGCAGGAGATAGGCAAGGTCGGCGGCAAGCAGTACGGCGTGTACTACAAGGCCGCCAACAAGTCGCTGATCTGGTACAACGCGCAGGTCTTCGAGAACGCGGGCGCCGCCGAGCCCAAGACCTGGGACGAGCTGCTCACCGCCGCCCAGACGATCTACGACTCCGGTGTCACGCCGTTCTCCGTGGGCGGCGCGGACGGCTGGACCCTCACCGACTGGTTCGAGAACGTCTATCTCTCGCAGGCGGGCCCGGAGAAGTACGACCAGCTGGCGAAGCACGAGATCAAGTGGACGGACCCCTCCGTCAAGGAGGCGCTGACCACCCTCGCCGAGATCTGGGGCAAGAAGGACTACGTGGCGGGCGGCGCCTCCGGCGCGCTGCAGACCGAGTTCCCGGCCTCGGTGACGCAGACCTTCACCGGCGGCGACCAGCCCAAGGCGGGCATGGTCTACGAGGGTGACTTCGTGCAGGTCAACATCGCCGAGACGGATGCCAAGGTCGGCACGGACGCGAAGGTGTTCCCGTTCCCGGCCGTAGGCGACACCGCGCCGGTGGTCTCCGGCGGCGACGCGGCCGTGGTGCTTGAGGACTCGAAGGCGGCCCAGGCGCTGGCCACCTGGCTGGCCTCGCCGGACGCGGCGACGATCCAGGCGAAGCTCGGCGGCTACCTCTCGCCGAACAAGAACGTCGACGCGTCGGCGTACCCGAACGACGTGCAGAAGAAGATCGCCGAGGCGCTGGTCGCGGCCGGCGACGACTTCCGCTTCGACATGTCGGACCAGGCCCCGCAGGCCTTCGGCGGCACGCCCGGCAAGGGCGAGTGGAAGGCCCTCCAGGACTTCCTGAAGAACCCGAAGGACGTCGAGGGCGCACAGAAGCGGCTGGAGGCGGACGCGGCCGCCGCCTACGGGAGCTGACGGATGACGTCGGCCACGGCGGCGGGGACCTCACCGGGCCCCGCCGCCCCCAAGTCACCCGAGTCACCCAAGCCGCGCAGGAGCGTGACCGGCACCCGCAGGACCGTGGCGGCCCTGTTCCTGCTCCCCGCCCTGGTGCTGCTCGGCGCGCTCGTGGTCTACCCGATCGGGTACTCGCTGGTCCGCAGCTTCTACGACCAGTCCGGCGACTCCTTCGCCGGATTCGACAACTACCAGGCGCTGTTCACCGACGACGGCATCCGCACCGCCCTGAAGAACAACATCATCTGGGTGGTGTTCGCCCCGACGGTCGCCACCGCGCTCGGCCTGATCTTCGCGGTGCTGACCGAACGGATCCGCTGGGGCACCGCGTTCAAACTGGTCGTCTTCATGCCGATGGCGATCTCGATGCTGGCGGCCGGGATCATCTTCCGCCTGGTGTACGACCAGGACCCGGACAAGGGCGTCGCCAACGCGGTGTGGGTCGGCGTGCACGACACGTTCGCCGAGTCGTCCGCGTTCCCGAAGGCGCACCCGGGCCGTGACTCGCCGCTGGAACCGGCCGGCGGCGGCGCCTTCATCACCAAGCAGCCGGTCGACGCCGGCACCACGGTCGTCCTCCCCCTCGTCGGCGTCGCCCCCGACCTGATGCCGGACGGCGCCGCGAAGGTCGTACCCGCCGAGCCCGAGGACGGGAAGATCACCGGCACCACCTGGCAGGACTTCACCCGCGGCAAGGGCGTCGGGAAACTCAACGGCGTCGACGCGGCCGAGCTGGGCTACGCCGGGATGACGATCGAGGCGGTGAAGGACGGCGAGGTCGTCGCGTCGGCGAAGGCGTCGGGCGACGGCACGTTCACGCTGCCCGCCGCGGCCGACGGGGCGCTGCTCAGACTCCCCGCCGACAACTTCAAGGAGCCCTACAACGGCCTGAACTGGCTGGGCCCCTCCCTCGTCACCCCGGCCATCATCGGGTCGTACGTGTGGATGTGGGCGGGCTTCGCGATGGTGCTGATCGCGGCGGGTCTCGCCGGGATGCCCCGGGAGCTCCTCGAAGCCGCCCGGGTCGACGGCGCCAACGAGTGGCAGGTCTTCAGACGGGTCACGGTGCCGCTCCTGGCGCCGGTCCTCGCGGTCGTGGTCGTCACCCTGATGATCAACGTGCTGAAGGTGTTCGACCTGGTCTTCATCATCGCCCCGGGCTCCTCGCAGGACGACGCGAACGTGCTCGCCCTGGAGCTGTACCGCAAGGGCTTCGCCTCCGACCAGCCGGGCGTCGCCAGCGCCATCGCGGTGTTCCTGCTGCTCCTGGTGATCCCGGTGATGTGGTTCAACGTACGGCGACTGCGGCGGGAGGTGCGGCGATGACGGCGAAGCGTTCCCTGGGGGCGCGGCTGGCCGAGGGCGTCAGCGGCGGTCTGGTCCGGGTCTTCCTGATCGTCGTCGGTCTCTTCTGGCTGGTGCCGACGATCGGCCTGCTGCTCTCCTCGCTGCGCACCCCGCGCGACATGGCGGCGAGCGGCTGGTGGGAGGTCTTCACCAAGCCGTCCCAGCTCACCTTCCAGAGCTACGAGGAGCTGCTGAAGAACGGGGACATCACGTCGTCCCTGTTCAACACCGTGCTGATCACGGTCCCGGCGACGGTCCTGGTGGTGGTCATCGGGTCGCTGGCCGGGTACGCCTTCGCGTGGATGGACTTCCCGGGCCGCGACTGGTGGTTCCTGGCCGTGGTCGGGCTGCTGGTCGTCCCCGTGCAGGTGGCGCTGATCCCGATCGCCGAACTCTTCGGCAAGATCGGCCTGTTCGGGTCGATCGTCGGCGTGGTCCTCTTCCACGTCGGCTTCGGCCTGCCCTTCGCGGTGTTCCTGCTGCGGAACTTCTTCGCGGAGATCCCCCGCGAGCTGCTGGAGGCGGCCCGGTTGGACGGCGCCGGTGAACTGCGGCTGTTCGTACGGGTCGTGATGCCCCTCGGCGGGCCCGCCATCGCCAGCCTCGGCATCTTCCAGTTCCTGTGGGTGTGGAACGACATGCTGGTCGCGCTGATCTTCTCGGACTCCGGGAGCCAGCCGATCACGGTCGCGCTGCAGACGCAGGTACGGCAGTTCGGCAACAACATCGACGTCCTGGCGCCGGGGGCGTTCATCTCCATGGTGATCCCGCTGGCCGTGTTCTTCGCGTTCCAGCGGCAGTTCGTCTCCGGCGTGATGGCGGGCGCCGTCAAGTAGCCGTCAAGTAGCTGTAACGACAACACCCTTGAGGGGGCGGGCCGGTCACCGGTTCGCCCCCTCATCCGTACGGGGCACCGTGCGGGGCGCGAATCCCCCGAATGCCGCAGCGCGCGTAACCAAGTCACTCCATTGGCCGTTCCCGGCGCGAACGCCCGCGCCGACCCCGCCGACCCATGGATGTTCCCGTGCCCAGGTTCAGTGTCATCGTGCCCGCGTACCAGGTGCAGGCGTATCTGCACGCGTGCCTGGAGTCGGTGCTGTCCCAGTCGTACCCCGACTTCGAGCTGATCGTCGTCGACGACCGGTCGCCGGACGCGTGCGGAGCGATCGCCGACGAGTTCGCGGACCGCGACCCGCGCGTACGCGCCGTGCACCTGCCGGTGAACCAGGGCCTCGGCCCCGCCCGCAACGCCGGCATGGAGCGGGCGAGCGGCGACTACCTGGTCTTCCTCGACGGCGACGACACCCTCGCCCCGGACGCGCTCAGGGCCGTCGCCGACCGCGTGAAGGAGACCGGCGACCCGGACGTGCTGGTCTACGACTACGCCCGGACGTACTGGACCGGCGAGACGATCCGCAGCCAGGCGGCCGCGCACCTCACCGAGCAGGGCCCGGCGCCGTTCCGGCTGGCCGACCGGCCGGAGCTGCTGCGGCTGCTGATGGTGGCCTGGAACAAGACGGTGCGGCGGGAGTTCGCCGAGCGGGAGGGCTTCGCCTTCCCTCCCGGCTACTACGAGGACACCCCGTGGACCTACCCGGTCCTCCTGACCGCGGAGTCCGTCGCCACCCTGGACCGGGTCTGCGTCCACTACCGGCAGCGCCTCCGGGGCAGCATCCTGGGCACGCAGAGCGAACGCCACCTGGACGTCTTCGCGCAGTACGACCGGGTCTTCGCGTTCCTGGAGTCGCACCCGGAGCACGACCGCTGGCGGCCGGTGCTGTACCGCCGCATGTGCGACCACCTGGCGACCGTGTTCACCCGCCCCGACCGCCTCCCGCGCTCCCTGCGCGCCGAGTTCCTGCGCCGGGCGCGGGTCCACTGCCGCCGCTACCGGGTCGCCGGCGCCCCCGTCCCGGCACCGGTCCGGGTGCGCCACGTCCTGCTCCGGCTGGGCCTGTGCCGCACCTGGGAGACCCTGCGGCTGGCGTCCGCCCTGCGCCGGCGGACGGCGAGGGCCGCCGCCGGAGCGCTGCGGGCCGCCCGGACCGGCGCCCTGCGCCTGCACTACCGGGGCCAGCGCCTCCTCCCGCTGCGCGCCGACCGCGCCCTCTTCGCCGTCGACGGCGGCCGGGGGCACGGCTGCAACCCGGGCGCGCTGGAGGAGGCGTTCCGCCACTTCGCGCCGCACGTGCGCACGGCGTGGGCCGCCGGCCCCGCGCACCACCACACGGTGCCGCCCGCGACCCGGCGCCTGACCCCCGGCACGGCCGCCTACTGGACGGCCCTGGCCCGCTCCCGGTACCTGGTGCACAACTCCGCCTTCGACACCGGCCTGGTCAGGCGCCGCGGCCAGGTGCTGGTCCAGACCCAGGCCGGGACGCCGCTCGCGCACATGGGCCTGGACCTCCAGGAGCGGCCGGCGGCCGCGGGCGGCACCGACTTCGCCCGGCTGCTGCGCGAGGCCGACTCCTGGGACTACGTGGTCTCCGCCAACCGCCACTCCACCCTCACCTGGGAACGCGTCCACCCCGGCGGCTACACCACCCTGGAGTACGGGCAGCCCCGCACCGACGCCCTCCAGCGGGCGACACCCGCGGACGTGGCCCGGCTGCGCGAGACCCTCGGCATCCCCGAGGGCACGGTGGCGATCCTGTACGCGCCCGCCCACCGCGACTACCGCCGCACCCAGCGCTCCACCCTGGACCTGGAGGGCGTCGTACGCCGCCTCGGCCCCCGCTTCATGGTGCTGACCCGCCACCACCCGGGCCGCGACGACCGGCAGGCCGCGCCCGCCGGCCGGGTCCTCGACGTGAGCGGCCACCCGAGCGTGGAGTCGCTGTGCCTGGCCTCGGACGCCCTCGTCACCGACTACGCGTCCCTGATGTTCGACTACGCGGGCCTGGACCGCCCGATCGTGCTCCACGCGGATGAGCCGGAGGCGTTCGAGGCGGCCCGCGGCACCTACGTCGACCTGCGCTCCGTCCCGCCGGGGCCGATCGCGCGGGACGAGGACGAGCTGATCGGCGTCTTCGCCGGCGGCGACTGGCACGGCGCCCGGTCCACCCGGCTGCGGGCCGAGTTCCGCGAGCGGTTCTGCCCGTACGACGACGGCCGCGCCGCCGAACGCGTGGTGCGCCGGGTGGTGCTCGGACAGACCCGGCTGCCCCCGGTCGTGCCGCTCGGCGCCCGCCGGCCACCCGCGGCGGCGGTCGCCCGCACCCCGCTGGCCACGGTGCCGCAACCCGCCGGTCCCCGCACCGTCACCGACAGCCTCTGAGCGCCGTTTGTCCATCGGGAGCCCGTACGCCCCGCGGCTCGCAGCCGGCGCAGGGCTCCCGTCGGACCAGCACAACGAGAGAAAGAGCAGCATGCCCCGCTTCAGCATCATCGTCCCGTCCCATGGGGTCGCGGGGCGGCTCTCCCAGGCACTGGACTCGGTGCTCGCCCAGTCCTTCGGCGACTTCGAGGTGATCCCGGTCTGCGACGCCCCGGACACCGCCGCGGCGGACGTCGCCGAGGAGCACGCCGGACGGGACTCGCGGGTGACGCCCGTGCACGCGCCGCCGTCGGCCGGACTGGCCGGGGCGCGCAACGCCGGGATGCGGGCGGCGACCGGCGCGTATCTGCTGTTCCTCGACGGCGACGACGTCCTCGTGCCCGGCGCGCTGGCGGCGCTGGAGGCGCGGCTGGCGGACACCGGGGGCGTCGACGTGCTGTATTTCGAGTACGAGCGGGTGCCCTGGTGGGAGGGCGAGACCACCAACCCGGCCGCCCCGCTGCTGGCGAAGACCCCGGACGGCGCCTTCACCCCCGACCGCGCCCCCGACCTGACCGGCGTGCGGCTGCCCGCGTGGAGCGCCGTCCACCGCCGCACCTTCCTCACCGAGCGCCGGGTCGCCTTTCCCGACGGGCACTTCACGGACGTCGGCTTCGGCGCCCTGGTCGCGGCGCGCGCCGAGCGCGTGGCGGTGCTGCGCTCGGTGGTCGTCCGGCATCTGGTGCGACGGCAGGGCAACCGGCTGAACCTGCCCGGCGCGCACCACGCGGACCTCCTGGACCAGGCCGAACTGGCGCTCACGCACGCCGCCGAGCGGGGGCTGCCGGACGCGCGCCGCGAACCGCTCTTCGAGCACCTGTTCGCCGCGATCCTGAAGACGGCGACGCATCCGCGGCGGCTGACGCGCCGGGAGCGCCGGGTCTTCTTCCGGCGGGCGACCCGCCTCTACCGCCGCCACCGCCCCGCCGGGTTCCGCCTGCCGGGCGGCCGGCTCGGCGTCCAGCACCGGCTGCTCGCGTCGGGGTCGTACGCGGGTTTCCGCGCCCTGCGCGCCACCAACCGGGCACTCACCGGGGCGCTGCGCCGCCTGCCGTGGCCGCGGGGGCTGCGCACCGGGCTGCTGTACCGCCGCCACCTGCGCCGCCCGCTGGACCCGAACCTCGTCGTGTACTGCGCCTACTGGGGCCGCGGCTACGCCTGCAGTCCGGCCGCGATCCACGCCAAGGCCCGCGAACTCGCCCCGCACCTCAGGTCGGTGTTCCTGGTCGAGCCGGACCAGGCGCACACCGTGCCGGAGGGCGTCGACCACGCGGTCATCGGCGGCCGGCGGTACTGGGAGGTGCTGGCCCGCGCCAAGTACCTGGTGAACAACGCCAACTTCGCCGAGGGCGTGGTCAAGCGCCCCGGCAGCGTGCACGTGCAGACGCAGCACGGCACGCCGCTGAAGACGATGGGCGTGGACCAGTCGACGTACCCGGTGGTGGCCGCCGCCAGCGGCAGCTTCACCAGGCTGCTGGGCCGCGTGGACCGCTGGGACTACAACGTGTCCGCCAACCGGCACTCCACCCACATGTGGGAGCGCGCCTTCCCGGGCTCGTACGAGCACCTGGAGTACGGCTATCCGCGCAACGACGTCTACTTCACGGCGACCGCCGAGGACGTCGCCCGCGTCCGCCGCGAACTGGGCGTCCCGGCAGGGTCGACGGCGGTCCTGTACGCGCCCACGCACCGGGACTACGAGAGCGGCTTCGGCGCGGGCGGCCTGGACCTGGAGGCGTTCTGCGAGGCGGCCGGCGAGGACGTGGTGGTGCTGCTGCGCGCCCACTACTTCTACGACCGGGGCGGCCGCAAGGGCAGCGGCCGGATCATCGACGTCACCGCGCACCGCTCCTCGGAGGACGTGTGCCTGGCCGCCGACGCGCTGGTCACCGACTACTCGTCGATCATGTTCGACTACGCCAACCTGGACCGGCCGATCGTCGTGTACGCCGACGACTGGGACGTCTACCGGGAGACCCGGGGCGTCTACTTCGACCTGATGGCGGCGCCGCCGGGACCGGTGGCGCGGACGCCGGAGGAACTGGCCCGCGTCTTCGGCGACGGCTCGTACGCGGGCCCGGAGTCGGCGGCGCTGCGGGCGGCCTTCCGGGAGCGGTTCTGCGAGTTCGACGACGGCCGGGCCGCCGAGCGGGTCGTGCGCCGGGTGCTGCTCGGCGAGCCGCCCGAGGCGCTGCCGCCCGTGACCCCGCTCGCGGAGCGCGTCCCGGCCCCCGCCGCCACCCTCGTAAGGAGCTGACCCCGCCGTGCCCCGCTTCAGCGTCATCCTTCCCTGTTTCAAGGTGCAGGGCTTCCTGCGCGAGTGCCTCGACTCGGTCCTGGACCAGTCCTTCCGGGACATCGAGGTCGTCGCCGTCGACGACTGCTCGCCGGACGGCTCCGGCGCGATCCTCGACGAGTACGCCGCCCGGGACGAGCGGGTGCGGGTGCTGCACCTGGCGGAGAACGCCGGCCTCGGCCGGGCCCGCAACGCCGGGCTGCCGCACGCCACCGGCGACTACCTCTTCTTCCTCGACAGCGACGACACCCTCACCCCGGGCGCGCTGCGCGCCATGGCCGACCGGCTCGCGGAGACGGACGAACCGGACGTCCTGGTGTTCGACTACGCGCGCACCTACTGGTGGGGCGGCACCCGGCGCAACGCCCTGGCCCGGGTGCTGGCGGAGGCCGGCGAGGACACGTTCACGGCCGCCGGTCACCCCGAGATCCTCGACCTGCTGATGGTGGTGTGGAACAAGGTCTACCGGCGCGACTTCGTGGAGCGCGAGGGCTTCGCCTTCCCGCCCGGCTACTACGAGGACACGCCCTGGACGTTCCCGGTGATGTTCAGCGCGGAGCGGATCGCCACGCTGGACCGCATCTGCCTGAACTACCGGCAGCGGCGGCAGGGCAACATCCTGTCCACCACCAGCCGCAAGCACTTCGACGTGCACGCGCAGTACGAGCGGGTCTTCGCGTTCGTCGAGGCCCGTCCGGAACTGGCCCGCTGGCGGCCGTTCCTGCACGCCAAGATGGGCGAGCACTGTCTGGACATCCTGTCCAAGCCGGACCGGCTGCCGCCCTCCGACAAGGCCGAGTTCTTCCGGCGCACCGCCGAGATGTTCCGCGCGTACCGGCCGGAGGGCGCCGAGGTCCCGGCCGAGCTGCGGGTGCTGGCGGGCGGCGCCCTCGGCTACCCGGCCTACCGGCTGCGGCGGCGGTCCGGGCAGGCGGCCCGCGAGCTGGAGCGCCGGGCCCGGCAGGCGGGGGGCGCGGTCGCCGGGCGGCTGCGCGGGGCCGGCAGCGCGGTGCGCACGCGCCGTCCGCTGGACCCGGGCCTCGCGGTGTACTCGGCGTTCTCCCACCGGGGTGTGCTGGGCGACCCCGCGGCAATCCACCAAAAGGCCCGTGAACTCGCCCCGCACCTGCGCGGGGTGTGGGTGGTGCGCGACGAGGAGACGGCGGCGCTGCTGCCGCCGGACACCGAGCACGTGGTCCTGGGCAGTGCCGGCTACCGGCGGGTGACCGAGCGGGCGACGTTCTTCGTCAACAACGTCAACTGGCCCGGTGCCGTGGCCAAGCGCCCCGGCAGCGTCCACATCCACACCCACCAGGGCACCCCGCTGAAGTACATGGGCGCCGACCTGCTGGGCAGGCCCGGCGCCCGGCAGGGCCTGGACGTGCCGCAGATGCTGCGCCGGGCCGACCGCTGGGACTACAGCCTGGTCGCGTGCCGGTACGCGGAGCGGGTGTGGGAGCGGGCGTACCCGTGCCACTTCACGTCCGTGCCCAGCGGCAGCCCGCGCAACGACGTACTGGTGAACGCCGGTCCGGAGGACGGCCGCCGGGTGCGCGAGCGGCTGGGCGTCCCCGACGGCCACACCGTGGTGCTCTACGCGCCGACCCGGCGCGAGTACCGGCGGGGCGGGCTCGTCGACCGCCTCGACCCGGCCCGGCTCGCCGCCGACCTCGGCGAGGGCCACACCCTGGTGGTCCGGCTGCACCCCTCGCTGGCCACCGGGCCGGCCCGCGGCATGGGCCTGTCGGAGCTGCACCGGCGGGGCGTCCTGGTCGACGCGACGGACGAACCGCACGTGGAGGAGCTGATGCTCGCCTCCGACCTGCTGATCACCGACTACTCCGCCCTGATGTTCGACTACGCCCTCCTGGACCGGCCGATCGTGATCCACGCCGACGACTGGCGCGCGTACGAGGCGAGCCGCGGCGCCTACTTCGACATCACCGAGGAGGCACCGGGGCACGTGTCGCGCTCGTACCGGGAGCTGGCCTGGCTCATGACCTCCAGGGCATGGCGGGACGAGGAGGCGGCGCGGCTGCGGTCGGCGTTCCGGGCCCGGTACTGCGAGTACGAGGACGGCCGGGCCGCCGAGCGGGTGGTGCGGACGCTGCTGCTGGGCGAGCCGATGCCCGGTCCGGAGCCGTCCGGCGTCCCCGGCGCCCGCTCCGTCGCCGCCGGGCACGACCTGCTCTCCCCCTCGTGAGACCTCGCGTGTGGGTGCTGGTCCTGGCCGCGGTGTTCGCGGCGCTGCAACTGGCGAACATCACCGGCCGGGACACCCCCGACACCAAGAACTACCTGGCGTACGCGCTGAGTCTGACCGGTGAGGGCAAGCGCGAGGTGGCGGCGGCCACGATCGACTACGTGTGCGCGAGCCGGGCCGGGCGGGCCCGCCGGGACCAGAGCGTGCACGTGGTCCGCTTCCACCGGCCCGACCCCACCGACCAGGTGGTGGCCGAGTGCCGGGAGCAGGAGTGGCGGGTGGTGGAGCCGCAGCTGGCGGCGGGCCGGACCGGCGGGCACACCGTGCCCTACATGCCGGACCGCTTCATGCGGATCTTCGAGGCGCGGCCCGGCTACCCGCTGTTCCTGGTGCCGTTCGTGGCGGCCTTCGGGGTGACCTGGGGCCTGTGGGCGGCGGGCGTCGTCATCGCGTGCGCGGGCGGGGTGCTGGCCTTCCTGATCCTGCGCGCGCTGTCGGTGCCGGTGCCGCTCGCGCTGGGCGGGCAGGCGCTGTACTACGCGCTGCCGTGCGGGACGACCGCGATGCGCCCGATGACCGAGGGGCTGCTGATGGCGCTGACCCTGGCGGCGGTGTGGGGCTGCGCGCTGGTGCTGCGGGCGGGACGTACTCGGGCGGGGCTCGCCCTGGTGGCCGGGTCGCTGGCGGCGCTGTTCACGGTCAAGCACTCCCAGGCGCTGTTCCTCGGGCTGTGCCTGGCGGCGGCCGGTGCGCTGATCGCGCTGCGGCGCCACCGGCGGGGCGGTCCCTCGTCCCGGGGCGTGCTCGCGCTCGCGGCGGCGGGGCTGGCCGGGGCCGTCGGCACGCTGGTGCTGGCGCGGCTGCTGCACTACCCGTCCGTGTCGGACAGCGTCCAGGATCTGCTCACGGACCACTTCACGCGGCCCGACCGGGAGCGTCCGTGGCCGGAGTTCTGGCAGCTGCAGGGCAACTTCTGGGTGGAGTGGCTGCGCCGGCAGGCGTGGCAGCCGCTGTTCGTCGCGGCGCTGGGCGCCGGGGCGTGGGGCGCGCTGCGGCGCGGGGGCGCGGTCGGCGGGTTCCTGGTCGCGGCGGCGTGCACCGGGATCCTCAGCCAGGCCGGGCATCCGGACATCAACATCTGGGGCGAGCGGCTGACCGTGCCGGCGTGGCTGCTGCCCGTGGTGGGGATCCCGCTGCTGCTGGAGCCCGTGGTGCGGGGTGGCAGGGTGCCGCTGGCCGCGCAGGGGCCGACCGACGGGATCCGGGCGGTCGGCTGAGCGTCACCCATTGAGGTGACTTGCGTTCAGGGCGCTGACCGCACCGGGAACATACGCCAAATGTCCCGAATGTCCCACCCTCTGATCCCTTCGTGAGCGCCGATGTCCTCGTCCGGCGGCCGGTGCGCGGTGCGACGGCGCTGCGCGGTGGCCGCGGCCGGCGCCCCACCCCGTACCAGGCCGCCGGTTTCCTGTTCTTCCTGGTGATGTCGCTGGCGTACTGGGCGGTGCCACTGTGCTGCGACGCGGGACAGCACGCGGCCGTCGTCGAACGCCTGAAGGCCGACCTCCTGGACCCCCGGCACCCGATGGCCGACCTGCCCGGTGCGGGCAGCGCGTACTACTCGCCGTACGCCCTCGCTCAGGGCGTGTTCGCGCGGCTGACCGGGCTGGGCGGCTGGGAGGTGGTGCGGCTCGCCGGGCCGCTGAACCTGCTGGTGCTACTGACCGGCCTGAACCGCTTCGTCCGGGTGCTGAGCCCCCGGCCGTGGGCGCCGGTCCTGGCGCTGGGCGCGATGACGCTGCTGTGGGGCACCGAGCGGGCCTGGTGGAGCGGCTACCTCGGGCTGATGTCGATGACGGGCAACCTCGGCTATCCGTCGACGTGTGCGATCGGTCTCACCTTCTGGGCCTGGGCACTGACCGGGGCACGGGCGCGGGACGCGCGCCGGGTGCGGTACGTGGGGCCGAGCGGGCTGCGCGGCCTGCCCGGGTACGCGGGTCTCGGCGCCCTGTACGGGCTGGTCCTGCTGATCCACCCGATCACCTCGGCGGCGGCGGCGCTGGGTGCGGTGGCGCTGGTGGCCGGGTGGCAGCGCGGCTGGCGCGGCCCGGTCGTGGGGCGCTGGGCGCTGACGGGCGCGGCGGCGGTGACGACGGCGGCGCTGTGGCCGTACTTCGACGTGTTCGCGCTGGCCGGCGACGACAGCGTGGACGCGATGCACCGGGTGCTGTACCTGGACCTGCCCGGGGAGTTCTGGCTGGGGCTGCTCGGGCTGCCGGCACTGTGGGCGCGCGGACGCCGCTCGGCCCGGGACCCGCTGGTGCTGATGTTCGCGCTGGACTGCGTGGTGGTGGCGTACGGCTGGTGCAGCGGGCACTACACCTACGGCCGGATCCTCGGGCTCTCGCTGGTGCCGGCGCAGTGCGCGCTGGCGGTGGAGCTGGCGGCACCCCGGCCGTGGGGGCGGTGGCGCAGGACGCTGGGCGGGGTGGCGGCCACGGGCGCCCTGCTGGGGTTCCTCACGGTCCACGCGGGTGCGGTGGTGCCGCGGGCGCTGGACCCGGTCGGCTTCGAGCAGCCGCCCGACTGGCCGGAGTACGCGTGGGCGGCCCGGCACATCGGCCCCGGCGAGGTCGTGATCACCGACGGCTACTACGCCGGGCGCGCCATCGCCGGGTACGGGCCCAACCTCGCGGCCCCCGCCTGGCCCGACCCGGCGCTGGACGAGCGGGAGCGCGGGCGGCGGGCGGCCGACGTCCGGGCGTACCTCGCGCCCGGTTCGACCCCCGCCGAGCGCGCCACCGTCGTCCGCCGGTACGACGTCCGCTGGCTGTTGCTGACCCGCTGGCACCCGGTGCCCGAGGAGGCGGTCGTGGTGGCGTGGAGCGGGCGCACCGGCGAGGTCCTGGCGCGGGTCGGGTGAGCGGCGCGCCGCCGGCCGGACTACTCGATGACCAGCTCGACCGGGACGTTGCCCCGGGTGGCGTTGGAGTAGGGGCAGACCTGGTGGGCCTGCTCGACCAGCTTGCGGCCGGTCTCCCGGTCGAGGCCCTCGGGCAGCTCGACCCGCAGCGTGACGGCGAGCGCGAAGCCCTCGCCCTGCTTGCCGATGCCGACCTCGGCGGTCACCGCGGCCTCACTGACGTCGACCTTCGCCTGCCGGCCGACGACACCGAGCGCGCTGCCGAAGCAGGCGGCGTACCCGGCGGCGAACAGCTGCTCGGGGTTGGTGCCCTCGCCGTCGCCGCCCATCTCGACGGGGGCACTGAGCGCGAGGTCGACCTTGCCGTCGGAGCTGACGGCGCGGCCTTCGCGGCCGTGGGTGGCGGTGGCTACGGCGGTGTAGAGCGCGTCCATGGGAAACCCGTCCCTCTCACTGGGGTGCGTCGCACGTGGTGGCGACCTCTGACACCGACAAGTAGAGCACGCAACTCGATGTTGCGCAACTTGATGATGCACAACTCAATTGCACGCAACTTAATGACGCCAGGTCGGCTACCCTGGACCCCATGACCACGCCCGCTACCGACTGGCTCCGCCTGGACCAGCAGATCTGCTTCTCCCTGAACGCCGCGTCCCGCGCCTTCGGCGGGGTCTACCGCGTGGTCCTCAAGGACCTGGGACTCACCTACCCGCAGTACCTGGTGCTGCTGGTGCTGTGGGAGCACGAGGAACTGCCCGTGAAGAAGCTCGGCGAGCACCTCCGCCTCGACTCCGGCACGCTCTCACCGCTGCTCAAGCGGCTGGAGGCGGCCGGTCTGGTCCGGCGGGAGCGCAGCGCGCGCGACGAGCGGTCGGTGGAGGTGCGACTGACCGGGGAGGGCGTCGCGCTGCGCGAGCGGGCCGCCGAGGTGCCGCGCCGGATCGCCGCGGCGACGGGCCTGGACGTGACCGAGGTCCAGGACCTGCGCGACCGCCTCGACCGGCTCACCTCCGCCCTGGACGCGTACGGCACCGATCCGGCCCCGGCACCGTCCTGAGGGGTGCGGGCGCCCGCGGGGCGCCGGGATGAAGGATCATGTCCACTCGGGACACTCACGACCACTGTCCACCCAGGACCACTCACGAGGGGACGGCCGCACATGACCTGGCTGATCACCGGCGGCGCCGGATACATCGGGGCGCACGTCGTACGGGCGATGACCGAGGCGGGCGAGAAGGCGGTGGTGTACGACGACCTGTCCACCGGCATCGCCGACCGCGTGCCCGACGGCGTCCCCCTGGTGGTGGGCTCGGTCCTGGACGGCGAACGGATCGCCCGCGCCCTCGCCGACCACTCCGTCACCGGCGTCGTGCACCTGGCCGCGAAGAAGCAGGTCGGCGAGTCGGTGGACCTGCCGCTGCACTACTACCGGGAGAACGTCGAGGGCCTGCGCGTCCTGCTGGACGCGGTCACGGCGGCCGAGGTCCCGTCCTTCGTCTTCTCCTCCTCCGCCGCCGTGTACGGCATGCCGGACGTCGACCTGGTGACGGAGGAGACGCCGTGCGCGCCCATGTCGCCGTACGGCGAGACCAAGCTGGCCGGCGAATGGCTGGTCCGCGCCACCGGCCGGGCGACGGGCCTGTCCACCGCCTCTCTCCGCTACTTCAACGTGGCGGGCGCGGCGAGCCCGGACCTGGCCGACACCGGCGTCTACAACCTCGTCCCGATGGTCTTCGAGAAGCTGACCGAGGGCGCCGCCCCGCGCGTCTTCGGCGACGACTACGCGACGCCGGACGGCACCTGCGTCCGCGACTACATCCACGTCGTCGACCTGGCCGAGGCCCACGTCGCCGCGGCCCGCGCCCTCCAGTCCTCGCCGGGCCGCACCCTCACCCTCAACATCGGCCGGGGCGAGGGCGTCTCCGTCCGCGAGATGATCGACCACATCAACGCCCTGACCGGCTACGACCACCCTCCGACGGTCACTCCCCGCCGCCCCGGCGACCCGGCCCGCGTCGTCGCCTCGGCCGACCGAGCCGCCGTCGAACTGGACTGGAAGGCCAAGTACGACGTCGAGGAAATGATCACGTCGGCGTGGTCGGGCTGGGTACGGCTGCATCCGGAGGCGGCGCGGGACTGACGCCTTGTGCATGCCCTTCGGGTTCGGGCCGGAGGGCGCCTTCCTTGCCCACTCCTCGGTGCCCGGGACGCCGAGTCGCTGCGCGCGTCGCGGACTTCGACGCGCAGGCATTGATCGGTCAGGCTGTAGGTCACCTGGACGTGGCTGACTCGGCCGGTTCCGCCATGAACGACGGCGTTCGCAACCAGCTCGCTGACCGCCGACTCCAACGTGTCCGCCAGCGCAGGCACTTCCCACTTGTCCGCTAATTCGCGCACGTCCACACGAGCAGCCCTGACGGCGGGTCGATGCCGCCGGTACCGCGCTTGTTCCGTCCTCTGGTCAGCCATGCACGCCCCCTTTGGTTCGGATACGGGCGGAGATGACGCGATCCCAACGAATCACCCCGGGTCATGCATCGCCATGTCAGTAAGTCACGGGCGTTCATCCTGAACGCCATAAGGGAAATGGAAAAGTGATGAAGCCGTACATCGAATCTGCTTCGGCGGCAGATCTGGAATGGGTGAAGTCTTCGTACTCCGGCAACAACGGGAACTGTGTTGAGGTTGCGAGGCTACCGGACGGTGGGCGTGCGGTACGTGACAGCAAGAACCCGGGCGGCCCCGCCCTGGTGTTCCCGTCCTCCGGGTTCAACGCGTTCGCGCGCGGCACTGCGGAAGGTGCGTTCAACTAGCCAGCGGCTCCGAAGCCACTCGCTACAGCCTCGTGTTGAGCTTGCCAACCTGAGGGTCCACGGGTTCCGGCGCGGCAGGGACGCCGAACATGTGCCGACACTCGTCGAAGCCTTTGACCAGGGTGGGCCCGTGGTTCCGTCGGTGCCATCGTTCGGCGGTGAGTACGGCCTCGTGGGCTTCGACGAGGTGCTGGTCAACGGCGAGGCGCCGTCGACCATTGGACTCGTAGTCGAACTTCTCGGAGATGCGGCGGGATGCGGCGTTGTCTGCGAAGGCGGTGGAGGTGACCAGCTCCGCGCCGAGGCAGGCAAAGGCGAGGTGAAGGGCGGCGGCGCGCATTTGAGTGCCGAAGCCGCGGCCCTGGAAACGCCGCCCGAGCCAGAAGCCGGTGCGCGCCTCCCGGGTGATGTGGAAGCCGCGGGCGGAGAGGTTCTGTTGGCCGATGACCTGGCCGTCGCAGAAGACGGCCAGGAGAAGGCGCCAGTTGTCCTCACGCCAGTCGCCGCGGGCCCACCAATGGTTCTGCAGGACATTGCGGGCGGTCTGCTCGGAGGGGCCGGAGGCCCAGGGCTGCGGGAAGTGCACGGCGCCGGGTGGGACAACGCCGTCGGCCGCCACTTGCGCGAGTTCGTCGAGCTGGTCGTCGTCGGGAACGCGTAGTACCAGGTCGGGGGTGGTGAGCTTGAGCTGGGTGACCGGCCAGTGCCGCATGGGTGCCCTCCGCGAAGCTTCAGAATCCGTCGATGCCGATGACGTTGCCGAACGGGTCGGTGAGCTGTGCGATCTTGCGGCCGGTGCCGTCGCGGACATCGAGTGGGCCGCGGTGGTGGGTGCATCCGGCGGCTAGGAGGCGCTGTCGTACGGCGTCGACGTCGTCGACTGCCCAGTACGGCACAGGGCTGCCGCCGCGCCGGTTGCGTTTCTCGTCCTGGGGGTGGAAGCCGAATTCGACGCCGCCGATGTCGAGCCAGGCGTAGGCGGCGTCGCCGTCGATATCGAGGTGAACCTCGGTCTCCAGGACGCTGCCCCACCAGCGGGCGGACTTCTCTGGGTCTTCGGCGAAAAACATGACGGCGCGGATCCCGTTGAACACTCGTACCTCCGTCGGTTACTGGTCGACGCCGTGGAGGGAGGTGAGGCCGGTGGCCTTGGCGAACGTGGTCAGCGCACGCACGAGGTCTGCGTCGCTCCACTGCGCGCCGCGGTAGTTGGTGTGACGACGATATGCCTGGCGAATCCAGCGCGGGCGCAGGGCGCGCCCTTCCACTTGTCCGAGGTAGGCAAGGGTGATGAGGTCGGGCAGTCCGGTCAGGTCCGGGCGCAGGGTCTCCGCGTCGATGAGCGCGAAGCGCCCGTCGACGCGACGTCGGCAGTGGTCGGCCTTGAGGTCGAGGTGGCCGAGGGGAACGTGGCTGTCGCCGTGCGCGGCGGCGGTCAGCTGAAGCAGCTCGCGCCACGCGGCGGGATCCCGGGCCCACGTCGGCGCAGGCGCGCCGACTGTGGTGCCCAGGCGCCACTGGCTCATGATCTCGGTGGTGTGCTGGGGCCACCGGGCGGGCGCGGTGTGGATGGCCGCGACGGCGGCGATCAGCTCCTCGAATCCGTCCTCGTGGTCGATAGCTGCGGGATCGTCGAGGAAGCCGGCGACCAAAGTACGGCTGGTGTCGCTGACGCTGTGCAGCTCAGGCAGGACCGTTTCGCCCTCCAGTAATTGGTAGGCGAGGGCCTCGCCGAGGTAGGCGGCCTCGTCGCCGTGGCGCTTGAGGAGTTGCCGGGGCGGGGCGCCGAGCGTGAAGGTCGAGGTGCGGTAGCGGGCGGTCAGGCAGCGTACCGGCCCGGGCGCGGCCGGATGGTGTCGGTGGATCAGAGAGCGGGCCTGGGCCGCCGCCTGCGCCGGGTCGGTGGTGAGCGGGGTGGCGAGCCACCCGTCGGGCCGCACGCGGGCGGCGCCGGCGAGTGGCCCGGCCAGGGTGGTGCTCACGCCGCCGCGCCCTGGGTGTAGCCGAGCGTGGTGAGACTGTGGTGATAGCAGCGGGCGGCCAGGTCGGGGCGCTGGTGCTCGCCGTAGACCGCGAACAGGGCGTACACCGGGGAGTCGAGCGGTTCGCCGATGTGCCAGCCCTGATATGAGCCTCCGACAATGTCCCAGATCTGAGCGCGGCCCTGGAAGACGGCGATCAGGTCCTGGTAGTAGATCTCGATGCCGAACGGGTAGCGAGCCATGGCCTCTTCACGGCCGGTGGGCTCCACCTGCTCCCACGTAGGCCCGGTGATGTTCCAGGCGTAGGACTCGACACCGGTTTCGATGCCCGGCGGGTCGAGCAGGCGCAGCACAGCGCGGCGGGAGCCGACCGGGCCGTGGAGGTAGTCGTGGATGCCAGAGGCCAGGGCGCCCATCCGGGTCGCGATCAGCTCACGGGCCATCCGCGGCAGTTCCTCGGCGAGCAGGGCACGCGCCGTCTCCCACTGTTCCTCCGGAAGAGCCGTGGTAACCGGGGTGGGTTCCACCTGATTCGGGTCGGCGAGGAAGGCGTGCTGCCCCTCCAGAGCATGGGCCTCAGCGACCGGGTCGAGGTGGACCCATGGGGCGCGGGAGGTGGCGATGGGGCCGGTGCCGTACGGAACGGTGAGTCGGTCCCCGGGGCGCGGACCGTGTACGCGGAAGAGGTGCTGGAGAGCGTTGGCGGCCTCGGCGAGCGCGGGGTGGTCGGCGTAGAGGAACGGGCCGTGCGGGCTGCGCGGGGCGGTGAACCCGTTGCCGCACAGCGCGACGTCCGCCACGCCGTCGAGCGGCTTGCAGTAGTCGATCAGGAGCCCGCTGAGGATCTCGATTCCGGTCTTGCGGTTGCGGGGACTGTCCATGCCCGGCAAGAGGTTGTTGTCCGCACCGAGCGCGCCGTAGGGGACGGTCTGCGCGTTGTTGGACACGATCGCGAGCCGCGGAGGCTTGAGCGCGCCGTCAGTGAGGTGCTCGATGTAGAGGTCGGAGACGTCGGCGTCGACGCCGACGAACACATCGTTGCCGGTGGCGCCGGTCTGCCGGATCAGGGGCTGAGCGACGCGTTGTTCCCAGAACAGGGTGCGGGCGCCCGCTGGGTAGAGCGTGATCTCGATGCCGCCCATGGTCAGGGACTTGGTGTGGTCGAGGCGGTGCACGGTGAAACCGAGTACCTCGATGGCCTCGGTGACAGCGGCCGGGGTCGTCATGCCGGTGTACACCGGGACGGTCTTCGGCAACAGGTTCAGCGAGGGCAGGTGGAAGTGGTCCAGGTGCTCGTGGCTGAGGATCACCGCGTCCGGCAGCGGCATCGCCGCGACGTCGATGCCGCGGGGCGGCCAGATGGGGAACCGCAGGTTCCCGACACCGAAGGCTTCGGTCAGAATCGGGTCGAGCAGTACCGTGGACAGGCCATCGGTGATGTGCCATGTCTGGTGGCCCAGGAACGTCAGCTCCAGCCCGGCGGGAGCGGCCATTGTGCACCTCCTGTTGTCTGGTCGTGGAACGTGTGAAGGGAAGCGGCCGGGGACGGTGTCGGCATCCCCGGCCGCCGACGTCTCACCAACAGATGCCTGTCACCTGTGGTACGTGGTCGGCGCGTGACTGGTGGCGCCGGACGCGGCGAACGCCTTCACCCGGCGCTGCAGAGCCCTCACCGCCTCGGCGGTCACCTTCGGCGTCGCGGCCTTCTTCGACTCGCTCATCGCGTACCTCCTCTCCCGGCTCTAGGCCCCGCCCCGTCAGCGGGGATCTGCTGGCAGTACAGCTCAACCGTTCGACTCAGAACATGAGTTGGCGGTAGTCCCGGTGTAGTCCCGGGCCACGCGCAGTACGCTTCCGGTCACGCAGGATGATGGGATTGCCCCGTGGATGACCTGATCCGCCACCCGCTCGCGTACGCCCGGATCGAGCGCGGATGGACCCAGCCCGAACTCGCCCGCCGCGTCCGGCAGGCAGCTCTGCGACGTGGACTTCGTTCAGGTGTGGACCGGCAGCGGATCTGGAACTGGGAGAACGATCGGGCGACCCCTGATGGCGATTCCCAGATACTCCTCGCCGACGTGTTCGAGATCGACCAGAGTCCCGTTGCCACCCTCGGCTGGCCGCAGTGGCTGCCCAGTCGCGACAGCTCGATGTCTCTCGGGCCCAACAGCACCGTTCCCGCTCTTCGAGAGGCACTGCGAACCTCCATGGACCGCCGCACGTTCCTGACCTACAGCTCCGCCGCCTTGGTCGGCCTCGCCCACCAGTGGGCCGCCACCGAGCCACAGGCCGTGGCCAGAGCCTTGGACGGCAAGGCAGTCGACGCCGAGCTGGTCGACCTGCTGGAAGCCGCCGGGCAGAAGCTCACCAGTCTGGTCACCGAGCAGCGCCAGCACACGCGTACGCTTCTCGACGCCCACTTGACGACTGTCACGGAACTGATCGACGGCGGCAACTACACCCAACTCGTCGGCCAGCGCTTGCATACCCTGGCCGCACGCATGTCCCAGACGGTCGGCTGGCACCGCTTCGATCAAGGCAAGCACGCCGCGGCCGGCCGCTTCTGGCACGGTGCCCTGCACAGCGCCCATGCCTCCGGTGACCGCGATCTCGGCGCCGGCATCATGTCCGATCTCGCTTACCAGGCCACATGGCTGAATGCTCCGCAGACCGCCGCAGAGATCCTCAAAAGCGCCGTTCTGCGAACCCACCACCCCACCGCCCGCTCCCTGTTGCACCTTCGCCTCGCACGTGCCCAGGCCGCGCTCGGCGAAGCACACGCCTGCCGCCGTTCACTGGCCACAGCGGAACAGGAGCTGGCGCGAAGTACGAGTGAGCCGCCGGCGTGGTGCTCATGGATGTCCCCCGCCGACCTGTCGGTGGACTCCGGGCAGTGCCTGCTCGATCTCGGCGAGCCCGAGCGTGCCCACAAGCTGATCGGGGAAGGCACCGCCCTGCTTCCCGGCGCCCGCGACAAGACACGGGCCGTGTTCCTCAGCTACGAGGCGGGCAGCTTCCTGCGAGCGGGCGACATCGACCAAGCGGCAGCCACCGCCGCGGAATCACTCGCCCTGGCCAAGCAGATCGGCGCTCCGCGCTGCGTCGCCCTCGTGCGCGACCTCGCCCCGGAGTTCAAGAAACACGGCGGAGTCGAATGCGTGGACGATCTACTGGAGCGCGTCCGCGCGAGCTGAGCCCTGCTCCGAGACCGCTCTCGAGTCGGAGCCTCGACGTCGTCGCCGCACTCACGAGGTCCGGGCCCGGCGAGTTGCCCAACCGGACTGGAGATATCCGCCGCATGGGCCGACCTGCTGACACGAGGAGAAACTCCATGACCGACACCGCGCCCGAGCGTCGTGCCCTCGCCGACCGGCTGGAGAAGGCCGGCGTCCTCAGAACCCCCCAATGGCGGGTCGCAGTAGAGGCCGTACCGCGGGAGTTGTTCCTCCACCCAGGCGTGTTCCTGCCTGTGGACGGCGGCCGATGGCGACCGGTTAGCGCGGTCGGAGCTGGTCCGACGGAATGGCCACGAATCGCCTATCGCGACGAGTCCCTGACGACCCAACTCGACGGACACCTGACCGCTGACCAGGCCAGTGACCTGGTGACAGGCGTGCCGACGTCGTCATCCACCACCCCGGTCACCGTGATGGGCATGATCGAGGACCTGGACGTGGAGGAAGGTCATCACGTGCTGGAGATCGGCACGGGCACCGGTTACTCCTCGGCCCTGATGTGCCACCGCCTCGGCGAGGACAACGTGACCACCGTCGAAGTGGATCCGGGCGTAGCGGCCCGTGCGGACGCCGCACTTGAGACGGCCGGATACTCGACATGGACCGTCACCGGGGACGGGCTCCTCGGCCACCCACGCCGTGCACCGTACGACCGCGTCATCGCCACCTGTGCCGTCCGCCGCATTCCCCACACCTGGATCAGGCAGACCAAGCCGGGCGGGGTCATCCTGGCCACCCTCGGCTCCTGGCCCTACGGCACCGGCCTCGCGAAGGTCACCGTGGGCGAGGGCGGCACCGCCGAGGGGCGGATCATCGGCCGCTCCTCGTTCATGCAGGCGCGCTCCCAGTTCACCGCACCGGTATCCGGCGACCTGTCCGCGAGGACGGCCTACGCCGACAGCGAGCGGGAGACAAAGCTGCCGCCCACGATGCTGGAGGAGTGGATGCCTGCCTTCCTCAGCCAGCTCGCCGCTCCCGGGGCACAGTTCACCCGCGCCACGACGAGCGGCGGCACCCCGCTCCTGTTCGCATTCGACCCGGATCGCGAGTCGTTCGCCGAGTTCGTCGCGAACAACACCGGGTGGACTGTCCGCCAAGGCGGCCCCGTGGCCCTCTGGGACGACATCGAGCAGGCACTCGTCGCGTGGCAGGACGCGGGAAGTCCTGATGTCAGTGCCGTACGGCTTCACATCACCGACAGGTCCCACACGTACTGGATCGGGGGACGGCAGATCACCACCCGCTCTTCGTCGCACTGGATCGGCGACAAACCGGCGCTGCGCTGGCAGCACCGCATCGCCTGACGGCAGTCGCCGGCCCCCCATTTCCCATTGCCGATCATGAAGTTGTGAGGGTGTCGGTCACCTTCACGAACGGCGCAACTTGGTCCCCACCCCCGTCGCCCGGGTGGCCCCCGCACGACCTGCCGGAAACACCCGACCGGTCTCAGAGCGCCCTCAGGCCCGCCGCCGTGGCCCGGGCCAGTGCGGCCAGGTGGCCCTTCGGCAGCTGCGGGCTGCGGATGACCACCGAGCGCCAGTACAGCGGGCCCGAGATCAGGTCGAGGGCCAGGTCGGTGTCGAGGGCGGCGCCCAGCTCGCCGCGTTCCGTCGCCGCCGCGAGGATCTTGCTGGCGACGCCGTCCTGGCCCTCGCGCAGGGTCTTCCGCAGCGCCTCGGCGATCTCGGGATTGCGGGCCGCCTCCGCCTGGAGGTCGGGGATGATCTGCGAGGCCACCGGGTGGCGCAGGGCCCGGGACGTCACCTCGTACAGCAGCCGCAGGTCACCCTCCAGTGAGCCCGTGTCGGGTGCGGGCAGGCCCTGCACGGCCAGCGCCGAGACGACGTCGAGCACCAGGTGCAGCTTGGAGCGCCAGCGCCGGTAGACGGCGGTCTTGCCGACCCCCGCGCGGCGCGCGATCCCCTCGATGGACATCCGCGCGTAGCCGACCGCCGCCAGTTCCTCGAAGGCGGCCGCCCGGATCGCCTCCGTCACGTCCTCGCGGAGCACGGCCGCCCCGGCGGGAGCCCGGCGGCGGCGCGGGCGCGGCTGGGGCTCGTCGGCGGCGTCGGTCGTCATGCGGGACAGCATAGGGCGTCACGACGAAACGGTTGCGTTCCGGCGTCAGCACGCCGTACGCTCCCGTTACGACGATACGGTGCCGTCCCGACGTGAATGAACGCCTCACGACACCCGGGTGAACGACGGGTATCGCCTCCACCCCCGGAATCGCCTCCACCCCCCGAGCGAAAGCAGCGCGGAGTGAGTCAGGTCCTCGACACACCGCCCCCGACAGCGGCCCCGCCCGTCCCCGCCGACCACGACCTCGGGGCCCTCGCCGCCCGCCACGGTCTGACGGTCAGCGGCGCCCGCCCCTCCCTGCCCGAGTACGTCCGTCAGCTGTGGGCCCGCCGGCACTTCATCGGCGCCTTCTCCACCGCCAAGCTCACCGCCCAGTACAGCCAGGCCAAGCTGGGCCAGGTCTGGCAGGTGATGACGCCGCTGCTCAACGCGGCGGTGTACTACTTCGTCTTCGGCATGCTGATGAACACCAGCCACGGGGTGGAGGACTTCGTCCCGTTCCTGGTCACCGGCGTGTTCGTGTGGACGTTCACGCAGAGTTCGATCATGGCGGGCACCCGGGCGATATCCGGCAACCTCGGCCTCGTCCGCGCCCTGCACTTCCCGCGGGCCGCGCTGCCGGTCTCCTTCTGCCTCCAGCAGCTCCAGCAGCTGATGTTCTCGATGGCCGCCCTCGTGGTGATCCTGCTCGCGTTCGGCGTGCCGCCCGGGCCCTCCTGGCTGCTGGCGATCCCGGCGCTGGTGCTCCAGTTCGTGTTCAACGCGGGCGTGGCGATGATCATGGCCCGGGTGGGGTCCAGGATCCCGGACATGGCCCAGCTGATGCCCTTCCTGCTGCGCACCTGGATGTACGCCTCGGGCGTCATGTTCAGCATCCACCACATGACCGGCCCCGACAGCGACCTGCCGTCCTGGGTCGGCCCGCTGCTCCAGGTCAACCCGGCCGTCGTCTACATCGACCTGATGCGGTTCGCCCTGATCGACAGCTTCGGCGGGGACATGCTGCCGGACCACGTGTGGGCGATGGCCCTGGGCTGGGCCCTGGCCGCCGGGATCGGCGGCTTCATCTACTTCTGGAAGGCCGAGGAGACGTACGGTCGTGGCTGACAACACCGGCAGCATCCATCAGACGGGCGAGCGCGTCCCCACCGTCGTCGCCGACGGTGTCGACATCGTCTACCGGGTCAACGGCACCGGGGCGGGCCGCGGTTCCGCGACCGCCGCCCTCAACCGCATCCTGCGCCGGAGGAAGAGCGAGAAGGCGGTGGGCGTGCGCCGGGTGCACGCCGTGAAGAACGTGTCCTTCGCGGCGTACCGGGGCGAGGCGATCGGGCTGATCGGCACCAACGGCTCCGGCAAGTCGACGCTGCTCAAGGCGGTCGCCGGGCTGCTCCCGGTGGAGAACGGCCGTATCTACACCGACGGCCAGCCCTCGCTGCTCGGCGTGAACGCCGCCCTGATGAACGACCTCACCGGCGAGCGCAACGTGTACCTCGGCGGCCTGGCGATGGGCATGTCCCGCGCGCAGATCAAGGAGCGCTACCAGGACATCGTCGACTTCTCCGGGATCAACGACAAGGGCGACTTCATCACCCTGCCGATGCGCACGTACTCCTCCGGGATGTCCGCCCGCCTGCGGTTCTCCATCGCCGCGGCCAAGGACCACGACGTCCTGCTGGTCGACGAGGCCCTGGCCACCGGCGACCGCTCCTTCCAGAAGCGTTCCGAGGAGCGCATCCGGGAGCTGCGCAAGCACGCCGGCACGGTGTTCCTGGTCAGCCACAGCAACAAGTCCATCCGCGACACCTGCGACCGGGTGCTGTGGCTGGAGCGCGGCGAGCTGCGGATGGACGGGCCCACGGAGGAGGTCCTGAAGGAGTACGAGAAGTTCACCGGCGGCCCGGACAAGGCGGCGAAGCCGAAGGCCGCGTCCAAGCCGGCACCTCAGGCCGCGCCCAAGCCCGCGCCCGGGACGAAGGTCTCCGCCTGACGACGCCCTTCCCCCGTGAGGCGTACTCACGATTAACCCTTTTGCGCGTTTGATGCCACCATGTCCGAATAGATACGACCCAAGGAGTGCGCCGGGAGCGACCAAGACCAAGGAGTCCCAGCGATGCCCGAGACCCCCGACCTCAGCGTCGTCGTCCACGGCCCCAACGTCCAGGACCACCTGCCCGCACTCCTCGACTCCCTGGCCGCCCACCCCCTCACCGGTGTCGAGGTGATCGTCGCCGCCGTCGGGGACTGGGCCCGGGAGACGGCCGAGGGTCACACCCCCGCGTTCACCGTGCTGCCCCTGCCCGACGGTGCCCGCGACTGCGCGGCCCGCGCGGCGGGGGCGGCGCGGGCGAAGGGCCGGTGGCTGCACTTCGTCCACGCCAAGGACGGGCTGCGGCCCGGCGCCCCGCGCGCCGTGGCCGCGCACACCGCCGGCCTCCCCGACACGGTGGACGTCCTGCTGTTCGACCACGTCCGCAGCACCTGGCGGGCCTCCGGTCTGCCCTCCCCCGACGGTCCCCGCCTCGCCCGCGCCGGCCGCGCCGACCTCGCCCTGGACGACCGCGCGGCGCTGCTCGGGCTGACCCCGCTGCTCGGGAACCGCGCCGTGCGCGCCGGCTTCTGGCGTGCGCACGAGCGTCTCCTCACCACCGACGACGAGCCGTTCGCCGCCCTCGTCGCCCTACTGCTCGCCGACCGCGTCGCCTGCCTGCACCAGCCTGCGTTCGAGGACCGCCGGCTGCGCGCCGAGAGCCTTCCACCGGTCACGCCGGAGCGGCGGTACGCCCTGGTCGACCGCTACGAGACGCTGCTCGGCCTCGCCGCCGACCGCCCGGCCGTCCGCGGCGCCCTGTATGACCTGATGGTCCGCGACTGCCTGCGCACCTTCGCCCGCGCCGAGCTGCCGGACGACGTGGCGCGGGAGTTCTTCCGCCGGGCGTCGTCGGCCGCCCGGCGCCTGCGCCCCGACGGCCACCGGAGTCCGGCCGGCCTCGAAGGCGTACGCCGGTCGCTGCTGGCGGACGGCGCGTACACGAAGTACCGCGCCCTCCAGACCGCCAACCACGCCCGCCGCGGGGTGCGGTCGGCGGCGCGCACCGGCAAGCGCCTGGCCGGTGACCGGGTGCGGGCCCTCCAGTACCGCAGGGCACTGGCCCGCCCGATCGATCCGCACCTCGCCGTCTTCTCGGCGTACTGGGCCCGCGGCGTGGCCTGCAACCCGGCCGCGATAGCCGCCGAGCTGGCCGAACTCGCCCCGAGCGTCCACCCGGTGTGGGTGGTCACCGCGGCGAACGCGGCGCTGCTGCCGCCCGGCACCGACCACGTCGTCCCCGGCACCCGCCGCTACTGGGAGGTGCTGGCCCGCGCCAAGTACCTCGTCAACAACGTCAACTTCCCGGACGCGGTGGTCAAACGCCCCGGCACCGTCCACCTCCAGACCCACCACGGCACCCCGCTCAAGCGCATGGGCCTGGACCAGATGCCGTACCCCGCCGCCGCCCGGGGCCTGGACTTCCCGGCACTGCTGGAGCGCGTCGACCGGTGGGACTACAGCGTCTCCGCCAACGGCCACACCACCCGCATGTGGCAGCGGGCCTACCCGTCCCGCCACGTCTCCCTCGACCACGGCTATCCGCGCAACGACGTCTACTACACGGCCGGCGCCGCCGAGGTCCGCGCGGTCCGCGAGCGGCTGGGCATCCCGCCCGGCCGCAGGGCGATCCTCTACGCGCCCACCCACCGCGACTACGAGGCCGGCTGGACCCCCCGCCTCGACCTCGCGGCACTGGCCGCCGACCTCGGCGAGGAAACGGTCCTGCTGGTGCGCGCCCACTACTTCTACGACGGCGCGTCCGCCCCGTCCGCCACGCTGGCCGGCCTGCGCCGCACCGGCCGCCTCATCGACGTCTCCTCCTACGAACCCGTCGAGGAGCTGTGTCTGGCCGCCGACGCGCTGGTCACGGACTACTCGTCGATCATGTTCGACTACGCCAACCTGGACCGCCCGATCGTCATCCACGCCGACGACTGGGAGACGTACCGCACCACCCGCGGCGTCTACTTCGACCTGATGGCCGAGGCACCCGGCCCGGTCGCCCGCGGCCAGGCGGAACTGACGGAGATCCTCACCACCGACGCCTGGCGCGACGAGCGCGCGGCCAAGGCGCGGACCGCCTTCCGGCGCCGGTTCTGCGAGTACGACGACGGACGCGCCGCCGAACGCGTCGTCCGCCGGGTCTTCCTCGGCGAGGACGAACGGACGCTGCCGCCGGTCCTGCCGATCGAGGAGCGCACCCCGGCGCCGAGCCCCGAGGAGGCCACCGCGTCATGAGAGCCGTCACGAGAGCCGCCACGAGTCCTGTCACGAAGCCTGTCACGAACCCGGCCGCGGGCCCGCCGCCCGCGCCCGCGGCCTCGGACGCCCCGGACGTCACCGTCACGGTCATCGTCTACAACGACGCCGAGCGCCTCCCGCGCGCGGTCGCGTCCGTGCTGCGCCAGACCCACGCGAACATCGAGATCGTCATCAGCGACGACCACTCGACCGACGCGACCCCCGAGGTGGCCCGCGCGCTGGCGGCCCGCGACCCCCGCGTCGTGTACCTCCGGCTGCCGGAGAACAGCGGCGGGTGCAGCGCGCCGCGCAACCGCGCCCTGGAGATCGCGCGGGCGCCGTACCTGATGTTCCTGGACAGCGACGACGAACTCCCCGAGCGCGCCGTCGAGACCCTGCTCGCCGCCCACCGCGAACGCGACCTCGACTTCGCGATGGGCGCGGTGCACCGGATACGCGTGGACGGCGGACGCCGCACCACCTGGATGCCGCACCTGGTCGCCGAGCGCCGCACCCTGGACGGCATCGAGGCCGATCCGCGGCTGCTCTTCGAGCACCTGTCGACCAGCAAGATGTACGCCCGCGCCTTCCTCGACCGGCACGGCCTGCGCTTCCCCGAGGGCATCCACTACGAGGACCAGCTCTTCTCGGCGCAGGCGTACTGCCTGGCCAGGACGTTCACCGTCGTCCCCGAGCCGGTCTACCGCTGGTACGTCGCCCCGTACGCCGCCTCCGAGACGGCGTCCATCTCCAACCAGCGGCACCTCCTCACCAACGTCCGCGACCGCGTCCACGTCCAGCGCCTCATCGACGCGTTCCTGACCGGGAGCGGGCACGAGTCGCTGCGCGAGGACAAGGACTTCAAGTTCCTCAAGCACGACTTCCGCATGTACGCCGGTGACCTCCCCTACCGGGACGACGCCTGGCTCGCGTCCTTCGCCGACCTCATGACGCCCTACCTCGACACGCTCGCCGAGGGCGCGTACGCGCGGCTGCCCCGCGCCGAACGGGTCGTCCTCCAACTGCTGCGCGACCGGCGCCTGTCCGACGTACGCGTGGCCGCGCGGGGCCTGGGCCACGCCGTCGCCCCGCGCCGGGTGACGCCGGACGAGGAGAGCGGCCGGACCTACTGGGGCGAGGAGGTCCCCGGGTCGGCCGACGCCCGCCGCGAGCTGGACCTGACGGACCTGGAGCTGGACACCCGCCCGTTCTTCACCGCCCTGCTCCGGCACGAGATCACGGACGTCGCGCGCGGCCCCGGTGCGTCGATCGACCTCACCGTCCGCACCTACGACCCTGCGCTGCGCCTCCCGGTCGGCCCGCAGCGTGCCACCCTGCACCTCTCGCCGGGCCGCCGGCGCCTGACGGTCCCCTTCCGCCTCTCCCCGGTCCGCCCCGGCGTCTTCGAGGGCCGCGTCCGCCTGGACCTCGCGGCTGCCCACCTCCCCCTGCACGGCTTCGAGGGCCTGCGCCACCCCGTACTCCGGCTGCGCCACCAGGGCCGCGTCCACACGGGCATCCTCCTGGCCCCCCTGCACTTCCCGCCCCTCAGCGCCCGCATCCCGTACCACGCCGGCACCACCCCCCACCGGGTCACGGTGCAACCGGAGGGCCACAACCCGGGCCGCCTACAGATCCACTGGCACCCGGTGGGCCTCACGGCAACCGTCCTCCACCCGCTCGCCCACCACCTGTCAACTCCCCGAACCCGCCGGGCGGCCCGCTTGGCGTCGAACATCCTCCACTGACCCAGACGCCATCCCGCTCAGCTGCGGGCAGTCGTGCCGCTGGGGCGGCGCCCGTCCCAAAGAGAGCGGCACCCCGCCAACGCGGGCGAGTGACACTCACCCCCGGCCAGCACGGACGCCGGGGGCCCATCCGACACGCGTCACGTCAACACCCCCGCTCACCCCACCACCGCATACAACACCGCCCCACCCGGCCCCCGCTCCACCTCCCGCAACCCCGAATCCCCCCGAAGCCCCACCCCCCGATCCACCACCCACCGCACCCCGTACTCCCGCTCGATCCCCCGCCGCACGCTCCCCTCCACACCCTCCACCCCCACCCCCACCGAGAAATACCTCCGCACCGCCCCCACCCGCTCCCCCTCGTCATCGAGGAAGAAGTCGGTGTACCCAGGCGCCACCGTGTACGCCCCGGTCGCCGGAATCTGCCGGGACGGAAACTCCCTCGCCATGACAACGTCCCCGTACCCCACCCACCGCGTGATCCAGCCGTACCCCTCCCACGGCTCCCGGTACTTCTCCGCCACCACCTCGGGCAACACCCCCGGCCCGACCGCGTACCCCAGCACCCCCACCTGCCCCCAGACCCCCACCACCAGCGCCACCCCCAACACCCCGGCCCACACCCCCCGCACCGCCCGACACCCGGACTCCCCCACCTGCACCGCCACCGCGAGCTGCGCCGGAATCACCGCGGCGGGCAGCACCCGCCCCCACGACCAGTGCCCGCTCACCCCACCCGCCACGAACACCACCAGCCCCAGCGCGAAGAACAGCACCAGCACGTCCCGCCGGTCGCGCCGCCACCGCACCACCAGCGCTGCCACCCCCACCAGCACCAGCCAGTACCGCGCCCACAGGTCCCGGTACAGCGACCGGTGCACCTCGTCCATCCCGTCCCCGGCGCCGAAGAGCGCGAAGAAGTCGTAGTACGGCCAGACCCACAGCACCACCACCCCCAGCGCCAGAGCCCCCGCCACCCGCACCCACACCCCTCGCCCGGCATGCCGCGCGCCGATCACGACGGCGAGCGCACCCAACGACGCGACGATCCCGGAGTACTGATGGACCAGCAGGATCACGGCCCACAGCACCCCGCATCCCAGCCAGGCCCCCCACCCGTCCGCCCGCGCCAGCCACGCCCACAGATGAAACGCCAGCCCGAGGGCGAACACACTCGGGTACGCCACCGTCAACGCGAGGGAGTGCAGCCCGAGAAAGCCGCTCCAGCTGAACTCGGTCGTCCCCCACAGCAGCACCAGGCACAGCAGTGCCAGCGGGGGCACCACCGGGCGCGCGCTCAGCGTGCGGGCGTACCGCCACACCCCCGTCACCAGCACCCCGAGCGCCACCACCGCCCCGATCCGCAGCACGGTGAACACGGAGAACCCGGTCACCCCGGCCACCCAGCCCAGCGGCACCGTCCACGGTGAGTAGTACGGGCTCGGGGTGTCCGCGTCGACCAGCGGGTTGCCGGGGTGGAGGAGGTCGTGCCGCAGGCGTTCGAGGGTGGCCGCGTGCATGCCCAGGTCACCGATCCAGGGCAGCCGGACCACCACCAGGACCAGCAGGAGGAGCACGAGGGCCGCCCCCGCACGCGGCAGCGCGGTACGCGTCAGTGCGGAACGCCCGGTCACGCGATCACTTTATCCGGACAAACCGCTCCATTGGGATATAGAGGCGGGGCGCGGCGGCAAACAACCCCCCCCCCCCCCCCCCCCCCCCCGCGCGCGGCCCCCCCCCCCCCCCCGGGGGCCGCACCCCCGCCCCCCCCCGGCTCCCCCCCCCCCACCGGGTGGGGAGGGGGATAGC
>NZ_JBHXNW010000044.1:0-27833 GCF_042717365.1 Streptomyces sp. NPDC058534 | reverse complement strand
GATGGGCGGGGCACCCGGGGGGGCCGGCCGGCGCGGGCGCGGCCCGGGGGGGGCAAGGGGGGCGGGGGCGGGGCGCGGGGGCGCGGGTGCTCGGCCCTGCCCAAAAACCCCCCGGGGCCCCCCCGCCAAGCCCTGCTCAGGCGGCTACACCGTCACCCGTGCGTGCGCAGCAGCGTCCGCATCGTCCGCATCGCCACCGACAGGTTGGACAGGTCGAACGCGTCCGACCCGTGGATCTCCTCCAGCGTGGTGCGGGCCCGGCCGAGGATCGCCGCGTTCTTCTGCTCCCACGCCTTGAACCGCTGCTCCGGCGTGGACGTGCCGTTGCCCGCCGCCAGGACGTCGGCGGTGAGCGAGGCGTGGGCCGCGTACAGGTCCTCGCGGATCGCCGCGCGGGCCATGGACTGCCAGCGGTCGGTGCGGGGCAGATCGCTGATCCGGTCCATCAGCTGGGTGACGCTCAGCCGGTCGGCGAGGTCGTAGTACACCTCGGCGACCTCCAGCGGCTCCTTGCCCATGCGGTCGGCCACCGACACGATGTCCAGCGTCGGGAAGGCCGAGGAGAACCCGGCCACCCGGGTGGCCGGCTCGTCCGGGACGCCGGCGGCGGTCAGCTCGTCGAAGATGTGCTGGTACCACTCCGCGTCCGCGCCGCGCAGCAGCTTCGGCAGCTCCGACCAGACCTGCTCGACGCGCTCGGCGAAGAACTCCACCGTCTCGGCGAGCTCCAGCGGCTGCGGCCGGTTGTTGAGCAGCCAACGGGTGCCCCGCTCGACCAGGCGGCGCGAGTGCAGCCGGATCCGGGTCTGCACGGCGGCGTCGACCGTGGTGTCCAGGGCCTCCACCGCGTCCCACACCGGGGAGGAGCGGAAGATCGCCCGGGCCGCGGTCTGCGCCCGCACGATCTCCTCCAGCGACGCGCCGGTCTCCTCGCGCATCCGGTGCAGGTACGTCGTACCGCCCGTGTTGACCGTGTCGTTGACCAGGACGGTCGTCGTGATCTCCCGGCGCAGCGGGTGGCTGTCGATCCGGTCGAGGAACTGCTCGCGCAGCGCCGTCGGGAAGTACGCGTGCAGCAGACCCTTGAGGTACGGGTCATCGGGCAGCGAGGTGTGCAGCAGCTCCTCGGCGACCGTGATCTTCGTGTACGCCAGCAGCACGGCCGTCTCCGGGCCGGTGAGGCCCTGGCCGGTGCTGAGGCGCTCGCGGATCTGACGGTCCGTGGGCAGGAACTCCAGCGCCCGGTCGAGACGCCCGTCCCGGACCAGGTGGCGCATGAAGCGCTGCTGGGCGTGGAGCATGTCGTTGGACTGGGCGAGCGCGTTGGCGATCGCCGTGTTCTGCGCGTAGTTGTTGCGCAGGACCAGCGCGCCGACCTCGTCGGTCATCTGGGCGAGCAGCTTGTTGCGCTGCTTGACGGTCATGTCGCCGTCCTTGACCAGGCCGGTGAGCAGGATCTTGATGTTCACCTCGTGGTCGGAGGTGTCCACGCCCGCGCTGTTGTCGATGGCGTCGGTGTTGATCCTGCCGCCGGTGCGGGCGAACTCGATCCGGCCCAGCTGGGTCAGGCCCAGGTTGCCGCCCTCGCCGACGACCTGGACCCGCAGGTCCTTGCCGTCGACGCGGATGGCGTCGTTGGCCTTGTCGCCGACGTCGCCGTTGGACTCGGTGGACGCCTTGACGTAGGTGCCGATGCCGCCGTTCCACAGCAGGTCCACCGGTGCCGAGAGGATCGCCTTCATCAGGTCGGCCGGGGTCATCTTGGTGACCCGGGCCTCGATGCCGAGGGCCTCGCGCAGGTGCGCGTTGACCGGGATCGACTTGGCGGTACGCGGGAAGATGCCACCGCCGGCCGAGAGCAGCTCGGTGTCGTAGTCCTCCCACGACGAGCGCGGCAGGTCGAACATGCGGCGGCGCTCGGCGTACGAGGTGGCCGCGTCCGGGTTCGGGTCGATGAAGATGTGCCGGTGGTCGAAGGCGGCGACCAGGCGGATGTGCTCGCTGAGCAGCATGCCGTTGCCGAACACGTCGCCGGACATGTCACCGATGCCGACGACGGTGAAGTCCTGGGTCTGGGTGTCCACGCCCAGCTCCAGGAAGTGCCGCTTGACGGACTCCCAGGCGCCGCGGGCGGTGATGCCCATGCCCTTGTGGTCGTAGCCCGCGGAGCCGCCGGAGGCGAAGGCGTCGCCGAGCCAGAAGTTGTAGGACTCGGCGACCTCGTTGGCGATGTCCGAGAACTTCGCGGTGCCCTTGTCGGCGGCGACGACGAGGTAGCTGTCGTCCTCGTCGTGCCGGACGACGTCCGCCGGGTGCACGACCTCGCCGGCCACCATGTTGTCGGTGATGTCGAGCAGCGCCGAGATGAAGGTCTTGTAGCTGGCGATGCCCTCGGCCATCCAGGCGTCGCGGTCGACGCTCGGGTCGGGCAGCTGCTTGGCGACGAAGCCGCCCTTGGCGCCGACCGGCACGATGACGGTGTTCTTCACCATCTGCGCCTTGACCAGGCCGAGGATCTCGGTGCGGAAGTCCTCCCGGCGGTCCGACCAGCGCAGACCGCCGCGCGCGACCTTGCCGAAGCGCAGGTGCACACCCTCGACGCGCGGCGAGTACACCCAGATCTCGAACGCCGGGCGCGGAGCGGGCAGGTCCGGGATGGCCTGCGGGTCGAACTTCATGGAGACGTAGTCGTGCGGCTTGCCGCCCGCCGCCTCCTGGAAGAAGTTGGTCCGCAGCGTCGCCCTGATGACGGTGAGGAAGGACCGCAGGATCCGGTCCTCGTCGAGGCTCGCGACCTGGTCGAGGGCGGCGTCGACCTCTTCGAGCAGCGCGTCGACGATCTCGCGCCCGGCGCGCTGGCGCTCGGGGGCCATCCGCGCCTCGAACAGGGAGACGAGCAGCCGCGTGGTGTGGACGTTGTTGCGGAGGGTGTCCTCCATGTAGTCCTGGCTGAACGTGGAGCCCGCCTGCCGCAGGTACTTGGCGTACGCCCGCAGCACCATGGCCTGCCGCCAGGTCAGCCCGGCGCTGAGCACGAGGGAGTTGAAGCCGTCGTTCTCCGCCTGGGCGTTCCAGGTGGCGGCGAAGGCGTCCTGGAAGCGCTCGCGGGCGTCGTCGCCGAGGTAGTCGGCGCCGCCGGCCACCGACTTCGGCATCCGCAGGCCGAAGTCGTAGATCCAGGCCGTCGTGCGGTCGGCGCAGCGCAGCTCGTAGGGCCGCTCGTCGGTCACCTCGACGCCCAGCCGGCTGAGCACCGGCAGCACGGCGGACAGGGAGACCGAGCCGCCCTTCTGGTAGATCTTGAAACGCCGTTCCTCGGGCCCGGCGCCGACCGGCTCGTACAGGCTCAGCGCGAAGGTCTTCTTCTCGTCGAGGCGCTCCAGGTGACCGAGGTCGGCGACCGCGGAACGCGGGCCGTGGTCGGCCTTGTACCCCTCGGGGAAGGCGCCTCCGTAGTGACGCAACAGCTCGGCGGCGCGCTCCTCGCCGACCTCGGCGGTCAGCGCCTCGCCGAATCCGTCGGCCCAGGACCGGGCGGCCTCGACGAGGCGGGCCTCGATGCGCTCCCGGTCGGCGTCGGAGAGCTGCGGCAGCTCGGTGCCCTGCGGGACCCGGACCACGAAGTGCAGCCGGGACAGGATCGACTCGGTGTTCCAGGCCGTGAAGTCGACGCTGGTGCCGCCCAGCTCCTCCTTCAGGATGTCGATGATCCGCAGCCGGACGCCGGTGGTGTAGCGGTCGCGCGGGAGGTAGACGAGCGCCGAGTAGTAGCGGCCGTACTCGTCCTGCCGCAGGTAGAGCCGCAGGCGGCGGCGCTCCTGGAGGTAGAGCACCGAGGTGACGATCGGCTCCAGCTCCTCGACGGGCATCTGGAACATCTCGTCGCGCGGGTACGTCTCCAGGATCTGCAGCAGGTCCCGGCCGTCGTGGCTGTTGGGTGAGAACCCGGCCCGCTCCAGGACCTCCTCCACCTTGCGCCGGACGACCGGCACCCGGCGGACGGACTCGGTGTAGGCGGCGGAGGAGAACAGTCCGAGGAAACGCCGCTCACCGACGACGTTGCCGCTCGCGTCGAACTTCTTGACGCCGACGTAGTCCAGGTACGAGGGCCGGTGCACGGTGGCCCGGCTGTTCGCCTTGGTCAGCACCAGCAGCCGGTGCTCACGCGCCTTCGCCCGGGCGTCGGCCGGGAGCCGCTCGAAGGACGGGCTGACGGGGTGGCTCTCGTCGGTCTCGTGGTGCGGGTCGGAGCGCAGGATGCCGAGGCCGGTACCGGCGACGGCGGCGAGGGAGTCGTCCCCGCGCAGCTCGTACTCGCGGTAGCCGAGGAAGGTGAAGTGGTCGTCGGCCAGCCAGCGCAGCAGCTCGCGGGCCTCCTCCAGCTCCCGCGCGGGGAGGTCGTCCGGGGTGGGCTCCGCGGGCAGCTCCTCCGCGATGCGGACGGCCGCGTCCCGCATCTTGCCCCAGTCCTCGACGGTCTCGCGGACGTCGTTGAGGACGCGCAGCAGGTCGGCGGTGATCTGCTTGAGGTCGCCGCGGTCGGTCTCGCGGTCGAACTCGACGTGGATCCAGGACTCGACGTGCGCGTCGTGCGGGAGGTCGGCGGTGGGCCGGCCGTCGAGCACCTCCACCAGCTTGCCGACGACATCGCGCCGCACCACGATCTGCGGGTGGACGACGACGTGGATGCCGCGGCCCTGACGGGTCAGCTCGTTGGTCACGGAGTCGACGAGGAAGGGCATGTCGTCCGTGACCACCTCGACGACGGAGTGGCTGCACGTCCAGCCGTTCTCCTCGACCGTCGGGGTGTGCACCCGCACGTTCGCCGTGCCCTGCGGGCGGTTCTCGGCCAGCCGGTAGTGCGAGACGGCGCCTCCGAAGATGTCGACCGGGTCGCGGTCGGCCAGGTCCTCCGGGGCGGTGTGCCGGTAGTAACGCCGGAGGAAGGCGAACACGGATGCGTGGTCCGGGGCCGGGGTGCCCGGGGTGCCCGGGGTTCCCTTGTCCGTCGTCCCAGTCGGTAGGTGCCCCCCGACCGGGCTGTTCTCAGCTACCCGCGCAGCCCTTTCGAGCAGCTCGGCCTTGGCTTCGTCCAGCTTGGTCTGCATTGTCCTCTGGCTCCTGTCGCGCGCCGTTGCGTGACGTAGAAGGAAGTACGGTCTCCTGCCTTCCGGCACGACGTCGAGACGCGGGGTGTCCGGTCTGCTCCGACGCTATGCCGCAAGATGAGAGGAGCGGGGGCATACCAGCCAATGTCGCCGCACCGGCCGGGTGTGACATCGCTCTCGCCGTCACCGTCCGGGGTGTGCGCGGCGCCGTGCGGGGAGCCTGTGGCGCCCCGTCCCGCTCGCGAGGACCAGCGACCGCCGCCCGGACACGGATGTGGTCCGTGCGTACCGGGCGCAGGGCAGGGGCACCTGTGCCCCCGCGAACTATCGCGCTGATCACGCCACCAGGCTATCGCCCCGGACGGGCCCCTCGTCACGAGCCGCATGTGTACAAAACCATGCCCGGAACTTGGACGTTCCGCACAGCCACGCACGCGGCCCCGGCGGCGCCCACCGGCTCACGCCGCCAGCCGCTCCGCCTCCGCCACGGCCTCCACCAGGGTGTCCACCACCGGCACGCCGACCCCCTCCAGGCTGGCCCGGCTGTGCGATCCCCCGGTGTACAGCACCGCCCCCGCGCCCACGTACCGCGCGGCCACCGCGTCGTCGGCGGCGTCCCCGATCACCACGGTCCGCGCGGGCTCCACCCCGGACACCGCCAGTTCCTCGAGGTGCCGCACCATGTGCTCCGCCTTGCTGCCCCCGGACGGCCCGATCCGCCCGTCGACCCGTATGAAGTGCGCCTCGATCCCGAGCCCCTGGACCAGGGGGACCAGCTCCTCGTGGCCGTACATGCTGAGAATCGACTGGCTCCGCCCCGCCGACCCCCAGCCCGCGAGCAGCTCGGCCGCCCCCTCGGTGAGCCCGCACGCCGCCCGGTGCCGGGTGTAGTGGCGCTGGAAGGTCGCGTCCATGACCTCCCACTCGGCGTCGGTGGGCAGCCGGCCCAGCAGCCGCTCGTAGAACTTCGGCACCGGCACGCAGTACAGCGCCCGGTACTGCTCCATCGTGATCGGCGTCATGCCCAGCTCGGCGAAGGCGGCGTTCGTCGCCCCGATGATCGCGTCGTTGTCGTGGAACAGCGTCCCGTTCCAGTCCCAGACGATGTGCGCCCCTGTCTGCATCCCCATGCCCGAAAACGTACCCGCCGCCACTGACAATCGGCAGGCCGCGGTGTCAGCGCCCGGGTTCCACCAGGCCGGGGATCTCCTGCGTGGCGTACCAGAGCAGCTCGTGGTCCTCGGCGCCGTCCACCACGGACCGGGCGTCGTCGTCCCCGCCGTCCGCCGCCGCGAGGGCCTGGGCCGCGGCGGTCACGTCCGCCTTCGCGTCGACGGAGTCGACGTGCACCGAGGCCGCCTTGGCCAGCGGCAACGGCCCGGCGACCCGCACCTCGCCCGGCGCCGCGCCGTCGGGCGCCCCGTCCGGGCCGGCCGAGACCGCGCCGTCGGGTACGTCGACGGCGACCACGACGCGGCGCCACTCCGCACTGGGGGCGGCCGCGAGCAGTCGCAGTGAGGCCTGGGCGGCCCGGCCCAGGGCGGCGTACTCCAGCTCCTCGATGTCGTCCGACTGGTACCACTCGCGCAGCGCCGGCGTGACGGCGTGGGCGGGGAGCGGCCCGGCCCCCAGCTCTCCCGTCCGGTGCGCCTCGGCGAGGCCGGCCAGGGTCAGGGGGACGTAGACGCGCATGAGGCTGCCGCTTTCGTGTCGGAGACTTCGCCCGGGAAGGGCTTTCAGGATACGTGCGGGCGGACATCCCGTTCTCGGCCACATGCCCCCGCCCCTCTCCCGCGGTGCGTCGAGTCGGGCGCAGCGGCATGGGTGCCGGCGCGCGCAGTCGAGCCCAACTGCCCCCCTCGTCCACCCGGAGCCGCGGTGTCCCCTTTCGGGTCCCCACCCGCGCCGCCCGAGGCGTCCACCCCCGGCCCCGGAAGTCACCCGCTCCGCCCGCTCCATCTCGGGCTTCCGGGCCATGGCGGTCACTCTGATAGGTGAACCTCGCGGCTCCCTCGGTCCGGCCGCCCTCCTCCTTGCCGTCCGGCCCCTCCACCCCGTACAAGATCCCCAACCACGAAGTTACTGCCCGGTATCACCCGGGCCGCCGAACGGGGACCCCCATGCACAAGGTCATGACCAGGACCCAGCTCCGCCCCAGCAGCCCGCTCCTTCCCACCCCCGACGCCGCGCCCGGCCCCGGCGCCCCGTCCGGCCCCGGCGCCGCGTCCCGCGCCCCGAGTGGCGTTCCGCCCCGCAGGCCCGGCGGACGGCCCGCGCGCACCGCGCCGTCCGGGGGCCGCCCGCCGGGCTCCCCGGGCCGGTCCTCGCGGGCCCGCACGAGGCCGGCGGACACCCGCCCGCCCACGGCGGGACAGGGCCCCGGCCGGGCCACCGGAACGCCCCCGGCGGCACCGGGCGCCCACCGGCCCTCCCCGCCCTCCACAGCGCCTCTGGCCGCGCCTCCCGCCCCGCCTCTCGTCCCTGCCCAGATCCCGCGCCGCCCCGTCCCGCAGGTCCGCCCCACGGACCGTTTCGCCGAGCTGCTGCTCCATGTGCTCAGCGGCCGGCGCCCCGTGCACTCGATGCTCCGCCACACCGTCGGCCGCGCCTACGACGACCTGGCCCACCTCGCCGAACGCGGCCCCCTGCGCACCCGCGGCGCCCTCCCCGTCGTCCGGGACATCGGCTACTTCGAGCCCCGGCCGGGCGCCCTGGAGGTCTTCGCCCGCATCGGCGCGGGCGACCAGCTGCGCGCGATGGCCTTCCGGCTGGAACGGGGCCAGGACCTTCGCTGGCGCTGCACCGCGGTGGAGCTCGGCGGCCCCCGCAGGCCCCACGCGGACGACGCCTGACGACCCCGCCGGCGACCGTCCACGGCCCACCGCCCGGCGCCAACGCCGAAGGGCCGGCCACCACGGGTGACCGGCCCTTCCACCGCTACGGCGCCCTGCGGCACCGCACCGTCACTTCTTGCGGCGTCGTCCGCCCTTGGCCTGCTTGCGGCGCTCCGCGCGCGTGAGCCCGTCCGACGTGGCCTGCGCGGGCTCGCCGTCGGTGGAGAAGTCGCCCTCGACGACACCACCCTCGCCGTCCACGGTCGGCGCGGAGAAGTGCAGGTCCCGGCGCTGCGGGGCGTCGAGCCCCTTGGCACGGATCTCCGGGCGCGCCCCCGCCTGGGCCGGGACCGCGTCCTGCGCGCCCTTCTCCAGGGACGGCGCCGCGTCCTCGACCGGAACCTCCTCGACCTGCTGCTCGACCTGGACCTCCAGGTTGAACAGGTAGCCGACGGACTCCTCCTTGATGCCCTCCATCATGGCCTGGAACATGTCGAAGCCCTCGCGCTGGTACTCGACCAGCGGGTCCTTCTGCGCCATCGCGCGCAGGCCGATGCCCTCCTGGAGGTAGTCCATCTCGTAGAGGTGCTCGCGCCACTTGCGGTCCAGGACCGAGAGCACGACCCGGCGCTCCAGCTCGCGCATGATCTCGGAGCCGAGCTGCGTCTCACGCGACTCGTACTGCTCCTGGATGTCGTCCTTGATGGACTCCTCGATGTAGTCGGCGGTCAGGCCGGCCCGGTCACCGGCCGCCTCCTCCAGCTCCTCGACGGTGACCTTCACCGGGTAGAGCTGCTTGAAGGCGCCCCACAGCCGGTCGAGGTCCCAGTCCTCCGGGAAGCCCTCGGCGGTCTCGGCCTGCACGTACGCGTCGATCGTGTCGTTCGTGAAGTGCTGGATCTGCTCCTGCAGGTCCTCGCCCTCCAGAACACGGCGGCGCTCGCCATAGATGACCTCGCGCTGGCGGTTGAGGACCTCGTCGTACTTCAGGACGTTCTTACGCGTCTCGAAGTTCTGCGTCTCGACCTGCGACTGGGCGGACGCGATCGCCCGCGTGACCATCTTGTTCTCGATCGGCACGTCGTCCGGCACGTTCGCCATGGACATCACGCGCTCGACCATCTGGGCCTTGAACAGCCGCATCAGGTCGTCGCCCAGGGAGAGGTAGAAGCGGGACTCGCCGGGGTCGCCCTGGCGGCCGGAACGACCGCGCAGCTGGTTGTCGATACGGCGCGACTCGTGCCGCTCGGTACCGAGCACGTAGAGCCCGCCCAGGTCCTTGACCTCTTCGAACTCCGCCTTGACGGCCTGCTCGGCCCGCTCCAGGGCGGCGGGCAGGGCCGAGGCCCACTCCTCGATGTGCTCCTCGGGGTCGAGGCCGCGCTGGCGCAGCTCCGCCTCGGCGAGGTCCTCGGGGCTGCCACCGAGCTTGATGTCCGTACCACGGCCGGCCATGTTCGTCGCCACCGTCACGGAGCCCTTGCGGCCCGCCTGGGCGACGATCGTCGCCTCCCGGTCGTGCTGCTTGGCGTTCAGCACCTCGTGCTGGACACCGCGCTTGCTGAGCTGCTGCGAGAGGTACTCGGACTTCTCGACCGAGGTGGTGCCGACGAGGATCGGCTGGCCCTTGCCGTGCTTCTCCTCGATGTCGTCGACGACCGCCTCGAACTTGGCGACCTCGGTGCGGTAGATCAGGTCCGACTGGTCGTCGCGGATCATCGGCCGGTTGGTCGGGATGGGCACCACGCCGAGCTTGTAGATCTGGTGGAACTCGGCGGCCTCGGTCATCGCCGTACCGGTCATGCCGGACAGACCGGGCTGTTCCTTTTCGTTCTGGTCGTGGCGCTTGTAGAGGCGGAAGAAGTTCTGGAGGGTGATCGTGGCGAGCGTCTGGTTCTCGTCCTTGATGTCCACCCCTTCCTTCGCCTCGATCGCCTGGTGCATGCCCTCGTTGTAGCGGCGGCCGGCGAGGATACGGCCGGTGTGCTCGTCGACGATCATGACTTCGCCGTCGAGGACGACGTAGTCCTTGTCCTTCTTGAAGAGTTCCTTGGCCTTGATGGCGTTGTTCAGGTAGCCGACCAGGGGGGTGTTCACCGACTCGTAGAGGTTGTCGATGCCCAGCCAGTCCTCGACCTTGGAGACGCCCGACTCGTGGATGGCCACGGTGCGCTTCTTCTCGTCGACCTCGTAGTCACCGGTTTCCTCGATGCCCTTGAGGGTGTTGCCGGCCTCGCCCTTCTTCAGACGGGTGACCAGCTTGGCGAAGTCGCCGTACCACTTGGTGGCCTGGTCGGCCGGGCCGGAGATGATCAGCGGCGTACGGGCCTCGTCGACGAGGATGGAGTCGACCTCGTCGACGATGGCGAAGTTGTGGCCGCGCTGGACGAGTTCGTCCTTGGACCACGCCATGTTGTCGCGCAGGTAGTCGAAGCCGAACTCGTTGTTCGTGCCGTAGGTGATGTCGCAGCGGTACATCTCGCGGCGTTGGGCCGGCGTCTGGTTGGCGAGGATGCAGCCGACGGACAGACCGAGGAACTTGTGGACGCGGCCCATCATCTCGGAGTCGCGCTCGGCCAGGTAGTCGTTGACCGTGACGATGTGCACGCCTTCGCCGGACAGGGCGTTGAGATAGGCGGGCAGGGTGCCGACGAGGGTCTTGCCCTCACCGGTCTTCATCTCGGCCACGTAGCCCATGTGCAGGGCGGCGCCGCCCATCATCTGCACGTCGTAGTGCCGCTGGCCCAGGACGCGCTTGGCGGCCTCGCGGACGGTGGCGAAGGCTTCGGGCAACAGGTCGTCCAGGCTCTCGCCGTCGGCGTAGCGCTGCTTGTACTCATCGGTGAGGGCCCGCAGCTCGGCGTCGGAGAGGTCGGCGAAGTCCTCTTCGATGGAGTTGACCTGGTCCGCGATGCGGTGCAGCTTGCGCAGGATCTTGCCTTCGCCTGCACGCATGATCTTTGAGAGGACGGACACGGGGGTTGGTCTCCTTGCCGGTCGGGCCTGGGACGGTCGGTTTCCTGTCACGGACTGAGCAACGGCCATCGTATGCGAGGACCCCGCCACCCCGGGAGGCCCGCCGTACGGGACCGTCCACTCCTTGCATCCAGCTTCGCTGTCTGCCGTCACCGGGTTCAACGTCCGGGCCCCGCGGATGGTGCCGCACCCCCCGGTGAATTGAGCGGAAAGTGACCACATGTTCACGTAGGGCAAAAAGATGGCGCCCGCCACGGGAGCCGAGCAGAATCGGCCGATGGAACCCGTCACCCTCACCACGGAGCGCCTCGTCCTGCGCACGGTCGGCCCCCAGGACAACGATGCCGTGTACGCCGCCTGCCAGGATCCCGACATCCAGCGCTGGACGCCGATTCCCTCGCCCTACCTCCCCGAGCACGCGCGGGGCTTCACGGAGCAGATGGTCCCGGACGGCTGGGCGAACGCCTCGGTGTTCACCTTCGGCGTCTTCCTCCCCGGCGGAGACCTGGTGGGCATGCTCGGCATCACGATGATCTCCCTGGGCGTCGGCGAGATCGGGTTCTGGGGCACCAAGGAGTTCCGCGGCCGGGGCTACGTCACGGAGGCCGCCCTCGCCGTCGCACGCTGGGCCTTCACCGAGCGGGCGATCGACCGCCTGGAGTGGCGCGCCGAGGTCGGCAACACGGCCTCCCGCGCGGTGGCCCATCGGGCGGGCTTCACCATGGAGGGCACGTTGCGCTCCGCGGTCAACAACAAGGGCGTACGCCGAGACTGCTGGATCGCCTCCCTCCTCCCCTCGGACCTGGCCCTCCCGTCGACGGCCCAGTACTTGCCGACGCCTTAGCCACGGCAGAGCTGCCGGCAGCGCATGTCGCCGTAGCTGCGGGCAATCGTGCCGCTGGGGCGGCACGGGGTGGGCGATGGGGGTCCCCCCGCTCGAGCGAAGCCGAGAGTGGGGGAGGCACCCCGCAACGCCGGGCCGCGCACCCACCCCCGGCCCACACCAGCACCGGGCACCTTGCACGCGCCGCCGCCCCGGCCACTGTCAGACCCACCCCCTATCGTGCGGACGTATGACGACCCTCCCGCCCCCCGCCACGGACCTGTCCGCAGACGAGGCCCGCCGCCTCGCCCTCCGCGCACAGGGCTTCCTCGGCGCCCCCGACCGCCGTGCGGGCGTCCGTGGCGTCCTCCGGCACCTGGGCGCGGTGCAGCTCGACACCATCTCGGTCCTCGCCCGCTCCCACGAACTCATCCCGTACGCCCGCCTGGGCGCGGTCGGCCGCAAGACGGTCGAGGACGCGTACTGGAAGCCTGTCTCCATTGGCGCGCCTCCGGCACGACCACACGCCTTCGAGTACTGGTCGCACGCCGCCTGCATCCTCCCCATCGAGGAGTGGCCCCACTTCGCCTTCCGCCGCCGCGCCTACCGCAACCGCCCGCACTGGAACCACCCCCTCCCCGACGGCACCTACGACCAGGTCGTCAAGCAGCTCCGCACCGAGGGCCCGCTCACCGCGACGGACCTGGGCGGCGCGAAGCGGACCAGCGAGTGGTGGGACTGGTCGGGCACGAAGGTCGCCGTCGAGCGCGCGCTGATGTACGGCGAGGTGGTGTGCGTGGAGCGCCGCGGCTGGAAGCGGGTGTACGACCTCGCGGAGCGCGCGGTCCCGGCCGCGCTGCTCCATGACGACCTGGACGACACCGAGTGCCTGCGCCGCCTGGTCCGCCTGGCCGGCGAGTCCCTGGGGGTCGGCACGCGCGCGGACATCGCGGACTACCACCGCCTCAAGGCCGAGCAGGTCGACGCCGTGATCGCCGACTCGGGTCTGGTGCCGGTCACGGTGGCGGGCTGGTCCAAGCCCGCCTGGGCGGACCCCGCGGCCCTGGAGACGGTCCCGCGCGGCCGTCACCGCACCACGCTGCTCTCGCCCTTCGATTCCCTGATCTGGGAACGGGCACGCACGGAGCGGATCTTCGGCTTCACCCACCGCCTGGAGGCCTACGTGCCCAAGCCCAAGCGGGTGCACGGCTACTTCGCGATGCCGGTGCTGGCCGGCGGCCGGCTCGTCGGCCGCGTGGACCCGGCGCGCGAGGGACGCACCCTGGTCGCCAAGCAGGTCAGACTGGACGGCCTCAAGGCCGCGCCGGCGGTGGCCCAGGCCCTGGTCGAGGCGGCGAGCTGGGTCGACTGCACGGACGTACGGGTGGAACGGGCCGACGCCCCGCACCTGCGCGAGGCCCTGACAACGGAGCTGGCCCGCCTGCTCGCCTGACCGGCGTCAGCGGATCTCGAGAATCTTCTCCCGCATCGCGTACACCACGGCCTCCATCCTGGAGTGCAGCTGCAGTTTCTCCAGGATGTTGCGCACGTGGTTCTTCACGGTGTTCTCGGAGATGAACAGTTCCTTGGCGATGTCCCGGTTGTTCATTCCCGTGGCGACGAGCTTGAGGACCTCCAGCTCGCGATCGGTGAGCCGGGGCGCGGGCACCAGCCGGCGTTCGTCGGTCCGCTGGATCATCGACTTGAACTCGGTGAGCAGTTTCGACGCCATGGACGGACTGATCTGCGACTGCCCGTCGGCCACCGCGCGAATGGCGGTGGCAACCTCGTCCGTGGAGATCTCCTTGAGGAGATAGCCGGTGGCGCCCGCCTTGATCGCGTCGTAGAGGTCGGCCTCCTCGTCGCTGATCGTCAGCATGATGATCTTGGCGCTGGGGGCCACCTCCTTGATGGAGGTGCAGGCCTCGATCCCGCCCCGCTTGGGCATCCGCACATCCATCAGGATGATGTCCGGCAGCAGGTCGGCGGCCTTCTCCACGGCCTCGGCGCCGTCACCGGCCTCGCCGACGACCTGGATGTCCTCCTCGGCCGCCAGCACGATCTCCAGACCCCGGCGGAAGAGGGCGTGGTCATCCACGACCAGGACCCTGATGGGCTCCTCGCGCGTGGAGCCCACGTCCGCGTCCGGGCCCATGCCGGCGGCCCCGTCGTCGATCCCGTGGTCGACGCCCGCACCCCGCATCGGTCCGAAACTGTCCGCCATCGTTCCTCCCCCTGAAGGCTTTGGCCCGTGGTCCTGCGCCATCGCCAACCCAGAGCAACGGCCCACCGGTTGGGCCGTTGCCGCCATGATTCCATGCCCGACGGACAACGGGGTGACCGCGCGGGTCCCGAAGGGGTCGCACACCCTCGCGCACCGTCGCACACCGATGCCCCTGGGGGCGCACACGCGCTCCAGGGGCACCGGTCCGCTGTCACCCGGCAGTGGTCAACCGCCGAGCGCGTCGCCCGCGTCGGGGGCGTGCGCCTGGGTGACCATCGTGTCCGTGGTGAGGTGGATCACGCCGTAGTCGTAGGCGTGCCGCCGGTAGACGACACTGGGTTCCTTCGTCTCGGAGTCGACGAACAGATAGAAGTCGTGCCCGACCAGTTCCATCTCGTAGAGCGCCTGGTCGAGGGACATCGGCGCGGCCACATGGGTCTTCTCCCGGACGACGAGCGGCCCGTCGCCCTGGACCTCCAGCGAGCCGATCTTCTTGGTGGGTACGCCGTCCTGCTTCTCCGTCGGGACGACGTCGCCGTTCCCGTTGAGCGTCGCCGCGCCGGGTACGTGGTCGGCGACCTCGGCCGCCGGGATCCGGCGTGCGCCGCGGCGGGAGAAGCGCTTGTCGTGCTGCTTGCGCAGTCGTGCGCCAAGCTTCTCCGCCGCCAGGTCGAGCGCCGCGTACGGGTCGCTCGCCGCTGCCTCCGCCCGGATCACCGGACCGCGGGAGCGGAGCGTGATCTCCACTCGGTCACAGCGGTCGGCCTGCCGGGGGTTCGGCTCCTTGGACACCTCGACGTCGAGGCTGATCACCTTGCCATCGAGCTTCTGGATCTTCTCCAGCTTCAGCTTCTCGGCCACGTGCTTCCGGAACCGCTCGGGCACCTCGGTCTTGCGGCCCTTGACGACGATGTCCACGCAGAACTCCGTTCCCGGATCGCTCCGCTTCCATGGCGGAGCATCTCCCTTTTGCACCAGGTTCCGGTCTACTCCGGAACCTCGGACTCGGTGACGTCCACCTCCTCCCCCGCGGGCGAGATCTCCACTCCCCCGGTGCGGGTGATGACGGTAAAACCCGCAGCACGGCATTCGGATTTGAGAGGTGTGGCCTGCGGCTTTGCCTCACAACCGAACATATCTCGCCCGGGCGGATGTCGTCACCCTCTACCGCGACGTACCTCCGTTCCGATGAATTGGACCTCTCATTACCTGCAACGACGTAAGTTCCCAGTCAGTTCCGGTTTATTTTCGAAAGAATCAGGTGAAGCCGCGACCACTGCCGCGCAGATCGCTTCACGGATCGCGCCATCGCCTCCGTTCGGACCCGCCATTTGCGGCCCGGTCTTCCGTTCCTCTCTGCCTTCCCCCGCCGCCGACGGATACACAGCCGATCTCGCCTTCCCGTACGTGTCCGGCCCCGTCCGCGACTCAGCCGCGCGCACGGCACGTGCCGCCTCGGTCAGGGACGCCCCCGTCGTCATCAGGTCGTCGACCAGGACGACCGGGCCGCCGCCGCACAGCAGCCGACCACCGCCGGGAGCCACCGCCAGGGCGCCGGCGAGGTTGTCCAGCCGCTGCCGGGCGTCGAGGTCCGACTGGTCGGCCACGGCGTGCCGCTGCCGCAGCAGGGCGACCACCCGGGCGGGCACCCCGGTCCGCCGCAACTCCCCCGCCGCCGCGAGGGCGATCCGCCGCGCCGGGTCGTGCCCGCGTCTGCGCACCGCCCGCCGCGCCGACGGCACGGGCACGAGGAGCACCGGGCCCGGTACGCCACCCGCTCCCCCGACGCCGGTCCACGCCTCGCGGAGCCCCGCCCGCACCGCCCCCGCCAGGGCCTCGCCGAGCGGCGGCGTGAGGGCCAGCACGCCGCGCTCCTTGTGGGCCAGCAGCGCCGCCCGTACCTCGTCCGCGTACGGCGCGGCCGCGTGCACCGACGGCAGCCCGGGCGGCTCAGGCGACGGCCGCACCCGGCGCGGCACGGACCCGCTCAGGGCGGTGCGGCACCGTGGGCACAGCACCGCCCGGGTCCGGCCGCAGCCGCCGCACTCGGCCGGCAGCACCAGGTCCGTGAGGTCTCGCCACCAGTTCCGCAATCGCCACATGGCCACCACTGTGCCAAGCTTGGCCAAACCCGGCCAGGCCTGTGGAAAACGCCGTCCGGCTCCCTGTGGAAAACCGCTGCCGACGGCTCAGCCCGGATAGACGGGCGCCGTCCCCTCCGTGACCTTCTGCCACTGGAGCCCCGACGGCAGCCGCACGATCAGGTCCTCGGAGTACGCCACGAGCGGCAGCCGCTCGTCCTCGGTCGCGGCGATCTCCTTGACGCCGGTCAGGGCGGCGGGCACCGAAGCCTCCGGCGTGGAGCCGTCGACCTGGACGTATCCGATCTGCTGGACGCCGCCGCGCTCGCGCCCGACGACCACGAGCCTGCTGTCACCGGCCCACGACATGGCCGTGACCTCCTCCAGCTCCGGAGTGGCGGAGCGCAGTTCGAGGACGGTGACCGCCGGCCGTTCGCCCGCCTTCTCGTCCCGTTCGATCCGCCCGATGAGCAGCGAACGCTCGCCGTCCTTCTCCACGATGAGCGCGATCCGCACCCCGTCGGCCGCCGCCCGCACGGCCTGCACCCGCCCGTCGAGCCCCGGCGTGCGCACCTCCACCGGCTCGCCGGCACCCTTCTCCAGCAGCAGCAGCCGCGGGTCGGCCGGGTCGCGGTCGGCGATCCACAGGTCGCCCTGCGCGTCCCAGCTGGGCGGGGTCAGCCGGTCGGCCTCCGCCTTGCCCTTGCTGAGCAGCACGGGGTCGCCGAGCGAACCGCCCGACACCAGGGAGCCGACGTACAGCGACTTGTTGTCGAGGCCGATGCCGGCGGCGCTGTGCTCGTCGCGCGACACCGCCACCGCCCGCAGCGCCTTCTCGCCCTCGCCGAGCGGGCCGGGCACGGGTTCCGCCCGGGTCCCGTTGCTGCCCGCGGCGATCCGGACGAGGCGGTCCTCGTCGTCGACGAAGTACAGGTAGTCGGGCCGCTGTGCCGAGCCCCGCGCGGCGACCGTCTCCGCGCGGTCCTCGCTGAGCGAGCACAGCTGCTCACCACCCGCGCGCAGCTCGACCTCGTCCACCGCCGGGGTGAGGTTCTGCAGCGTGTACAGGAGCTGGGCGGCCATCTCGTCGCACTGGTCCTGATCGGCTCCGGCGGCCTTCTCGTTCAACGGGACGGTGAGCTTGCTGCGGTCGTCGGGCGCCAGCGAACCGGCGTTCTTCGCCAGCGCCGTTCCGGTCGGGAAGCTCGACCTGACCACGGGCCCGAGCAGGCTCGACGGCCCGCTGATCAGAGAACGCACCACCTGGGTCATGGGGTCCACGCGCCGGCGGACGTACACGGGGTCGGCCACGGCCGCCGGCTGCGGGCTCGCGCCCTCGCCGGCCGCCGAGCGCACCGCGGTGTTCGAGGCGAAGTAGTACCGGTTGACCGACATGTAGTTGCGCTGGAAGTCGGACTTGCCCATGACGACACCCTGCGGCAGCTGGTCGATGCGCCACTGTCCGGTCTTCGCGTCCCGGGTCAGGTGCACCGACTTGCGGTACGAGCCGTCGGCCGGCGAGTACGACTGCTGGGCGTCCACCGTGGCGACCCTGGCGCCCGTCAGGGTCACCGAGTAGTCGTTGGCGTCCTCGCGGCTGCCGGAGTGGTCCGACTCGGTCCCCGGCCCGCCTGCGAGCACCGTCGCCGACTCGTCCGGCCGCCAGTTCTCCGCGGCGTCGCCGGTCAGATACCTGCGCGCGGTCTCGTAGTGCGGATCGTCGCTGGTCAGGGCCTCCAGGAAACCCTGCACGATGTCGGAGGGAGGCGCGTCCTCCCGCGGCGGCATCGCGAACACCCGCACCTGCGGGTCCTGCCGCGGCGTGGACTCCACCCCGCGCAGATCCCCACTGTCCGGCATGGACGCACATCCCGCCAGCAGCACGACGCCGCCGACGGTGTACGCCACCACGCGTGCCGGCCTGCGCCGACCGCCTCCCCCGCGGTCAGCGCCCACGAGATGCCTCCCCCTGCCTGCTTGGATCGTCCGACCGGGTGTCCTGGCGGCCGTCCGCCTCCGCGGGACCGCCGTCCTGTCTCCGGGCGCCCGGCGCGGGCCTCGGCACCACACGCGCGCCGTTGCCCGGCAGGGCCGTCGGGTCGGCCGTCGGGGCCGCCATCGCCGACCTCGACGGTATAGGGCCCCGCGCGGGCACCTGGGACGTCTGTCCGACGGACGCCTGCGCCGGGACACCGACCGCCTTGTCCGTACCGTGCGGGGTCGCGGAGTCGTCGAGACCGGCGTCGTGGAGCCCGCGGTTGCGCCGCGAGTCCGCCGGCTCCAGCGGTATCGGCGAGCCCCGCAACGGCTCGTCCGCGGTCCTGGGAAGCGTCAGCCGGAACTGCGAGCCGCCGCCCGGTTCGCCCCATGCCTGGAGCCAACCGCCGTGCAGCCGCGCGTCCTCCAGGGCGATCGACAGCCCCAGCCCCGTACCGCCGGTGGTACGCGCGCGTGCCGGGTCGGCCCGCCAGAAGCGGCTGAACACCCGCGTGGCCTCGCCCGGCTTGAGCCCGACGCCGTAGTCGCGCACTCCGACGGCGACCGCGCCGCCCGCCGCGGCGAGCTTGACGACGACGTCCCGCCCCTCGCCGTGCTCGACGGCGTTGACGACGAGGTTGCGCAGCACCCGCTCGACACGCCGGGCGTCCGCCTCCGCGACGACGGGCTGCTGGTCGCCGACCACGCGTATCTGCGTGCCCTTGCGCTCGGCGAGCGGCTCCGCACCGCTGACGACCCGCCGTACGACCTCCCTGAGGTCTATCGGCTCGGCCTCCAGCGCTGCCGCGCCCGCGTCGAAGCGGCTGATCTCCAGCAGGTCCGCGAGCAGCGTCTCGAACCGGTCCAGCTGGTCGGCGAGCAGTTCCGCCGACCGCGCGGTCACCGGATCGAAGTCCACGCGCGCGTCGTGGATGACGTCGGCGGCCATCCTTACGGTCGTCAGCGGCGTACGCAGCTCGTGCGACACGTCGGACACGAACCGCCGCTGCATCCGCGACAGGTCCTCCAGCTGGCTGATCTTGAGCTGGAGGTTCTGCGCCATCTTGTTGAAGGCCTCCCCGAGCCGCGCGATGTCGTCCTCGCCGGTGACCTTCATACGTTCCTGGAGCCGTCCAGCGGACAGCCGCTCGGCGATGCTCGCCGCCATCCGTACGGGCGTGACCACCTGGCGCACCACGAGCCAGGCGATGGCCCCGAGCAGCACGACGACGAAGAGCCCCGCCGTCGCGAGGGTGCCTCTGACCAGGCTGAGGGACTTCTCCTCCTGGGTGAGCGGGAAGAGGTAGTACAGCTGGTACGGCTCGCCGTTGGGGTCGTTGACCTGCTTGCCGATGACCAGTCCGGGCTGGGAATCCTGGTCGGAGTTGTAGACGATCCGGGTGTAGCTCTGGGCCGCCGCGGTGCCGCCGTCGATCCGCTCCCGCAGGTCCTCCGGGACGCTGACCGCCCAGTCGACCGATCCGGAAGCACGCGGGCCGCGTCCGCTGCCGCTCTCCCCGCCCATGGGGAGCGTGACCACGTCGAAGGCGCCCTGGCCACCGCTGGAGAGCGACTTCACCAGTTCACTCATCCACTGGATGACGTTCTGCGAGGGCCGGCCGTCCGCGGGGGTGCTGTCGTCACCGCCGACGCCCGCCGCCTCCTCGGCCTTCTGCTTGGCCGCCGTGAAACCACCGGTGGCCTGGCTCTGGGACGCCTTCACCTTGGCGTCCAGCAGTCCGTTGCGGACCTGGCCGATCACCACGAAGCCGAGCAGGAGCACCACGCCCAGCGACATCAGCAGTGTGGTGACGACGACCTTGAGCTGGATGTTGCGCCGCCACAGCCGCATGACGGGCAGCAGCGGACGCCGCACCCAGCGCATGAACAGCCGGAGCACCGGGCTGCCCTGCACCCCGCCGTGCAGCAGCCCGCCCTCCAGCAGGCGGCCGAAGCGCGGACCGGCGGGGGGGTGGTCGACAGGCCGTCCGGCGCGGGCCTCGGACCCGGGCGCCGAAGCGGCACTGTCCCTGGTCATGTCAGCTCGGTCCGGCCTTGTAGCCGACGCCGCGGACGGTCACCACGATCTCCGGCTTCTCCGGGTCCTTCTCGACCTTGGAGCGCAGCCGCTGCACATGCACGTTGACCAGCCGGGTGTCGGCGGCGTGCCGGTAGCCCCAGACCTGCTCCAGGAGCACCTCGCGCGTGAACACCTGCCACGGCTTGCGGGCCAGCGCCACCAGCAGGTCGAACTCCAGCGGCGTCAGCGCGATCGACTGCCCCTCCCGCTTCACGGAGTGACCGGCCACGTCGATGACCAGGTCGCCTATGGCGAGCTGCTCCGGTGCCGGTTCCTCCGACCTCCTGAGCCGCGCCCGGATACGGGCCACCAGCTCCTTCGGCTTGAACGGTTTCACGATGTAGTCGTCGGCGCCCGACTCGAGACCGACCACGACGTCGACGGTGTCACTCTTCGCCGTCAGCATCACGATCGGCACACCCGACTCCGCCCTGATCAGGCGGCACACCTCGATGCCGTCCCGACCGGGCAGCATCAGGTCGAGCAGCACCAGGTCGGGCTTGGTCTCCCGGAAGGCGGCCAGCGCCTTGTCGCCGTCGGCTACGAAAGATGGCTCAAAACCCTCACCACGCAGCACAATGCCGAGCATCTCGGCCAGTGCGGTGTCGTCGTCGACGACAAGGACTCGTCCCTTCATAAACGACATCATCCCATTAGCTAATCGTTACCTGGCGTGACCTGGCACACAGCTCGGCGAGGGCCTCGCTCGTCACGGGCGAAACCACGCCCTCCTCGGTGACTATCGCCGTCACGAGCTCGGGCGGAGTCACGTCGAACGCCGGGTTGTACGCCTGGGTCCCCAGGGGTGCCACCGGAATCCCGCCTCCCGCTCCTGCCACCGGCGCCTGAGGCGCTGTGACCTCGGTCACTTCATATCCGGGACGCTGTTCCACCTCGATGGACGCCCCGTCCGGGGTGTGCGGATCCACCGAAGTGACCGGCGCCACCACGATGAACGGTACGTGGTGGTAGCGCGCGAGCACCGCGAGCGGATAGCTCCCCACCTTGTTCGCCACCGATCCGTCGGCCGCGATACGGTCCGCGCCCACCAGCACGGCGTCCACCTCGCCCGCCGCGAACAGCGAACCCGCCGCGCTGTCGGTGAGCAGGGTGTACGTCATGTCGTTGCGGGCCGCCTCGTATGCCGTCAGGCGAGCACCTTGCAGCAAGGGACGCGTTTCGTCCACCCACAGGCGCCGAAGCCGCCCCTCCCGGTGCGCCGCGAGCGCCACCGCGAAGGCCGTGCCCTCCCCGCCCGACACCAGCGAGCCGGAGTTGCAGTGCGTGAGAACGCGGTGCCCGCCGGCGGGCAGCAGCTCGTCCAGCAGCGCCAGCCCGTGCGCGGCCATCCGCGCGCTGGCCTGGGCGTCCTCATGGTGCAGGGCCCGCGCCGCCGCCAGTGCCGCCGCTGCCGCCTCCCGCGTGTCGCCGGTCCTGGCGAGCGCCTCGCGGTGGGCGTCCTGCGCCCGGCGCACCCCGACGGCGAGGTTCACCGCGGTGGGGCGGGCCCCGGCGAGCGCGGCCGCGGCCTCCTCCACCTCGAAGCCCCTGACGGCGGCGAGCGCGACCCCGTAGGCGCCCGCGACGCCCAGCAGTGGCGCCCCGCGCACGGCGAGCGAACGGATCGCCTCGACGAGTCCGGCCGGGTCCGTGCAGACCAGCTCGACCTCCTCGGTCGGCAGCCTGGTCTGGTCCAGCAGGACCAGCACCGGGCCTTCGGGGGGCTCCTCCCAGCGGAGCACCGGGATCTCGGTCGGCCGCTTGTCCTCGCCACTTCGCGCGTCCTGATCAGCCATGCGGTCAGTCTGCCCCCTATCCGGCGGACAATTGAAGGTGTGCAGCCCATACCGCGCCCGGTCCGCACCCGAGCACCCCATGGCACGATGGCTGCCAACCTGCCGCCGCGCCCGCGGACGGGCACCGTGAAGGAGCGACGATGAACGACACTCCGGGTTGGGCCTCGCCCGGATCCGCCCCGTCCGACGGGCGGGAGCCCGGCGCGTCCGGCCCCGCCGAGCCCGCCGACCGCCCCGGCGGCCCCGATCAGCCCGCGGACCAGCCGGGCGCGGAACCGACGAGCCCCGGCACGAAGTGGTCCAAGGAGCAGCCACCCCCCGGCCAGTGGTCCGCGCCCACCGGCCCCGGCGACCAAGGGCAGACCCCGCCGCCCCCGCCCCCCGGCCCGGGCTGGGGCACCCCGCCCCCCGGACCTCCCGGCGGCGGCTACGGAGGCCCCGGAGGCTACGGCGGCCAGGCCGGGGGCTACGGCGGTGGCTACGGCGGTTACGGCGCCCCCGGTGGACACGGAGGCTGGGGAGGCGGCTGGGGCGGCCCGCCGCCCGCGGCCAAGCCTGGCGTGATCCCGCTCCGCCCGCTCGGCGTCGGCGAGATCCTCGACGGCGCGGTCTCCACGATGCGCACCTACTGGCGCACGGTCCTCGGCATCTCCCTGACCGTCGCCGTCTTCACGGAGATCATCGTCGTGCTGCTCCAGGGCCTCGTCCTGGACAACACCGGCACCGAAGCCCTCAACGACCCCGATGCCTCCCTGAGCGAACTCGGCGACGCCCTCACCGAGACCACGATCAACTCGGGTGTCGTCTTCCTGATCTCCCTGATCGGCACCGTCCTGGCCACCGCCCTGCTCACGACCGTCACCAGCCGTGCCGTGCTCGGCCGTCCGGTGACCACCGGCGAGGCCTGGCGGGACGCCCGCCCCCAGGTGCTCAAGCTGTTCGGCCTGATCATCCTGCTGCTGCTCATCGTCGCGGGCATCGTCATCGTCGGCATGGCGCCCGGTCTCCTCGTGACGGCCACCGCGGGCGACGAGGCCGGCGTGGCCCTGACCGTCCTGGGCTTCATCGCGGCCGGTGTCGTCGCGGTGTGGCTGATGGTCCGCTTCTCGCTGGCGTCCCCCGCGCTGATGCTGGAGAAGCAGGGCATCAAGAAGGCGATGAGCCGCTCCGTGAAGCTGGTGCGCGGCTCCTGGTGGCGGGTCTTCGGCATCCAGCTGCTCGCCACGATCATCGCCAACGTCGTCGCGTCGATCATCGTCATCCCGTTCGCCTTTCTCGCCGCCACCCTCGGCGGCGACGGCGTCAGCGGCTTCCTGGAGGGCACCGGGGACCTCGGCTGGACGTTCCTCGTCGTCAGCGGCATCGGCTCGGTGATCGGCTCCATGATCACCTTCCCGATCACGGCGGGCGTCGCCGTACTGCTCTACATCGACCAGCGCATCCGCCGCGAGGCCCTCGACCTCGAACTGGCCCGCACCGCAGGCACCCAGGGCTCCGGCGCCCCCGGCGCCGTCCCGGGGAGCTGACGGGGTGAGCCCGGCGGGGGGAGTTCTCACAGAGGTGTCACACACCGCCGTACGAACGCTGTCGCACACCAGTGACAGCCTCGTACGGTCGCTGTCGCGCTCCGGCGACGAACCGCCGTTGACGATTCCGCGCGACCCCGCGCGGGAGGCCGCGCGACGCGAGCTGTCCAAGGGCATGTACCACGAGAACGACCCCAGCTGGTTCCAACGGGCCCTGGACACCTTCTGGGAGTGGATCGACGAGCTGTTCAGCAGGGCGTCCACGGCGACGCCCGGAGGAGCGCTCGGCCTGGTCGTCGTCATCCTGGCCGTCCTGGCGGTGCTGGGCGCCCTCTGGTGGCGCCTGGGCACCCCACGCCGCGGGCCGGCCTCCGCCCCCGCCCTGTTCGACGACCGCCCCCGCAGCGCCGCCGAGCACCGCGCCGCCGCCCAGGCACACGCCGCCCAGGGCCACTGGAACCAGGCCGTCCAGGAGCGCATGCGGGCCGTCGTCCGCGCCCTGGAGGAACGCGCCCTGCTCGACATCCGGCCCGGCCGCACCGCCGACGAGGCGGCCACCGAGGCAGGCCGCGCCCTGCCCGCCCACGGCGACCGGCTGCGGGCCGCCGCCCGGGACTTCGACGACGTCACGTACGGCGGCCGCCCCGGCACCGAGCAGGCGTACCGGCGCCTCACCGAACTCGACCACGACCTGGACCGCAGCAAGCCGCACCTGGCGGGCAGCACGCCCGGCAGCGCCGGGGGCGGCACGGACACCCGCCGGGGAGCCGCCGGATGACCACCGAGGCCACGATCCCCGCCACCTCGGCCTCGCCCACCGCCCGCCAGATCTGGACGCGCGGGCGCGGCATCGCCCTCGCGCTCGTCCTGCTGCTCGTCGGGGCCGTGGCGATCGCCGTCGTCCGCTCCGGCGACCGCCACGGCGAACTCGACCCGCGCTCCGCCGACCCCTCCGGCAGCCGCGCGGTCGCCGAACTCCTCGCCGACCGGGGGGTCTCCACGCGCGTGGTCACCACCCTGGACGACGCCCGCGCCGCGACCGGCCCGGACACCACCCTGCTGATCGCCGCCCCCGACCTCCTGACCGAGCGCCAGCAGACGCGACTGCGCTCCGCGATCACCGGATCCGGCGGCCGCACCGTACTCGTGGCCCCCGGCGGCTCCGCCGTCGAGCGCCTCGTCCCCGGCGTCACCGCCGATCCCGCGCTCAGCTTCGACTCGACGCTGGCCCCCGCCTGCGACCTGCCCGCCGCCCTGCGCGCGGGCACCGCCGACACGGGCGGCCTCCGCTACAGCACCCACCTCGAAGCCGATGCCTGCTACCCCAGTCGGCGCCTGGCCACGCTGCTGCGCGTCCCCGACACCTCCGCAGAGGGCACCCCGGGCGACACCGTCGTCCTCGGCGCCCGCGACATCCTCGTCAACGACCGACTCGACGACCACGGCAACGCCTCGCTCGCCCTGCAACTCCTCGGCTCCCGCGACCATCTGGTCTGGTACCTCCCCTCGCTCTCCGACGTCCCCGACCCGGACGAAGAACGCAGCTTCTTCGACCTGCTCCCCTCCGGCTGGCTATGGGGCACCCTGCAACTGTTCATCGCCGCCGCCCTCGCCGCCCTGTGGCGGGCACGCCGGCTCGGCCCCCTGGTGCCCGAGAAACTCCCCGTCGCGATCCGAGCCTCCGAGACCGTCGAAGGCCGCGCCCGCCTCTACCGCAAGGCGAACGCCCGCGACCGCGCGGCCGCCGCTCTTCGCTCCGCCACCCGCACCCGCCTCGCCCCCCTCGTCGGCGTCCCCGTCTCCCAGGCGCACACGCCCGAGTCCCTGCTCCCCGCACTCTCCGCCCACCTCCATGGCGACGGACAGTCGCTGCACACCCTCCTCTTCGGCCCGCCGCCCGGCGACGACGCGGCCCTGATCGCCCTCGCCGACCAACTCGACGCCCTCGAAAGTGAGGTACGCCGTCCATGATGGACCCGACCACTGACAACGCCGGGCAGAGCGGGGACCCGGGCAACGCCCGCACCGCCCTCGAAGCCCTGCGCGCCGAGATCGCCAAGGCCGTGGTCGGCCAGGACGCCGCCGTGACCGGTCTCGTCGTCGCGCTCCTGTGCCGCGGCCACGTCCTCCTCGAAGGCGTCCCCGGAGTCGCCAAGACCCTCCTCGTCCGCGCCCTCGCCGCAGCCACCGAACTCGACACCAAGCGCGTCCAGTTCACCCCCGACCTGATGCCGAGCGACGTCACCGGCTCCCTGGTCTACGACGCCCGCACCGCCGAGTTCTCCTTCCAGCCCGGCCCGGCGTTCACCAACCTGCTCCTCGCCGACGAGATCAACCGCACGCCTCCGAAGACCCAGTCGTCCCTCCTCGAAGCCATGGAGGAACGCCAGGTCACGGTCGACGGCACACCCCGACCGCTCCCCGAGCCCTTCCTCGTCGCGGCCACCCAGAACCCCGTCGAGTACGAGGGCACCTACCCCCTCCCGGAAGCCCAGCTGGACCGCTTCCTCCTCAAGCTCACCGTCCCCCTCCCGTCCCGCCAGGACGAGATCGACATCCTCACCCGGCACGCCACCGGCTTCAACCCGCGCGACCTGCGCGCTGCGGACGTACGCCCGGTCGCGAACGCCGCCGACCTGAACGCCGCCCGCGCCGAGGTCGCCAAGACGACCGTCTCCCCGGAAATCACCGCCTACGTCGTCGACATCTGCCGCGCCACCCGCGATTCGCCGTCCCTCACCCTCGGCGTCTCCCCGCGCGGAGCCACGGCACTGCTCTCGACCTCCCGCGCGTGGGCCTGGCTCACCGGCCGCGACTACGTCACCCCGGACGACGTGAAGGCCCTGGCCCTCCCCACCCTCCGCCACCGGGTGCAGCTCCGCCCGGAGGCCGAGATGGAGGGCGTGACCACGGACTCCGTCATCAACGCGATCCTCGCCCACGTCCCCGTCCCCCGCTGATGGCACTCACCGGACGCGCCGCGCTCATCGCGGCCCTGGGCTCCGTCCCGATCGGTATCTGGGACCCCAGCTGGACGGGCATCCTCGCGGTCAACGCGCCGCTCGCGGCCGCCTGCGCCTGCGACTTCGCGCTGGCCGCCCCAGTACGGCGCCTGCGCCTCACCCGTTCCGGCGACACATCCGCCCGTCTGGGTGACACCGCCGACGTCACGTTGACGGTCACCAACCCGTCCACGCGCCCGCTCAGGGCCCAGCTACGCGACGCCTGGCCCCCCAGCAGCTGGCAACCCGGCACCGAGGTGGCGGCGTCCCGCCACAGCCTGACGGTGCCCGCCGGCGAACGCCGACGCACGACCACCCGCCTACGGCCCACCCGTCGCGGCGACCGCCACGCGGACCGCGTCACGATCCGGTCGTCCGGCCCCCTGGGCCTCTTCACCCGCCAGGGCACCCACGGGATCCCCTGGACGGTACGCGTCCTGCCCCCGTTCACCAGCCGCAAGCACCTCCCCTCCAAGCTGGCCCGCCTCCGCGAGCTCGACGGCCGCACCAGCGTCCTCACCCGGGGCGAGGGCACGGAGTTCGACAGCCTGCGCGAGTACGTCCCCGGCGACGACACCCGCTCCATCGACTGGCGAGCGACAGCCCGGCAGTCCACCGTCGCCGTACGCACCTGGCGCCCCGAACGCGACCGCCACATCCTGCTCGTCCTGGACACCGGCCGCACCTCGGCCGGCCGCGTGGGCGACGCCCCACGCCTCGACGCCACCATGGACGCCGCTCTGCTCCTGGCGGCCCTGGCCTCCCGCGCCGGGGACCGCATCGACCTCCTCGCGTACGACCGCCGGGTGCGCGCCCTCGTGCAGGGCCGCACCGCGGGCGACGTGCTCCCCTCCCTGGTCAACGCCATGGCGAACCTGGAACCCGAACTCGTGGAGACCGACGCCCGCGGCCTCACCGCCACCGCACTCCGCTCGGCCCCTCGCCGCTCGCTGATCGTCCTCTTCACCACTCTCGACGCGGCTCCGATCGAGGAAGGGCTCCTCCCGGTACTGCCTCGACTGACCCAGCGCCACACGGTCCTCCTGGCCTCGGTGGCAGACCCGCACGTCGCAGGGATGGCCGAGGCTCGCGGCAACACGGACGCCGTGTACGAGGCCGCCGCGGCCGCACAGGCCCAGGCCGAACGCCGGCGCACCGCGGACCAGCTCCGTCGACACGGCGTCACGGTCGTCGACGCCACCCCGGACGACCTGCCGCCGGCACTCGCCGACGCCTATCTGGAACTGAAGGCGGCCGGACGCCTGTAAAGGGCTAAGGCGGGGGCCTCTTGGCCCCGCCTTCATTTCCCCCTAAACGCAGAAAGCCCCGCACCGTTCCCGGTGCGGGGCTTTCATACAATGATTGTTCGGCGGCGTCCTACTCTCCCACAGGGTCCCCCCTGCAGT
>NZ_JBHXNW010000043.1:53141-74168 GCF_042717365.1 Streptomyces sp. NPDC058534 | reverse complement strand
GGGGTCTGGGGTCTGGGGCCCGGGGACTGGGGGCTGGGGTCCGGGGACTGGGGTCTGGGGTCTGGGGTCTGGGGGCTGGGGTCTGGGGTCTGGGGTCTGGGGGCTGGGGGCTGGGGTCTGGGGGCTGGGGTCCCGGTCCGGGGTCCCGGTCCGGGGTCCCGGCCGCCGGGCGCCGGGCGGACGGGGGAAGGACGGCGGGGTCCGGCGGTCCCTGCCGCCGGCCGTGCGGCGGGCTGACGGTGGGGCCTGGTGGGGCTGGCGGGGTCCGGCCGGGGGCTGGCGGGGTCCGGCCGGGGGGCTGGTGGGTGCTACCGCCAGCAGTGGGGCGGGTGGTGGGCCGCCCGGGGACGTTCCGGACGCCAGGACGGGACGCCGGGCGGTTCCTGCCCCGCGGCCTGCGCCTGGCGTGCGGCCTGCGCCCGCCGGGCCAGTACCGCGCACAGCACCGCGGTCAGCGCGGCCAGTTCCTGATCGCCGGCCCGGCCGCGTTCGATGCGCAACGCGAGGGCCCGGGCGCCGGGTTCACCCATGTCCGCTCCTCTCCACTGCGGCCACCGTGCCCCGCCGCGCTGCAGGGCGGCCTCAGTTCTGCTCGAGAACCGCTCGGGCGGGCGGCCGGCGGCCCCCGCCCGCCCGGGCGGGGCGTGAGCTGGAGCGACGCGGGAGAGCGGGCCGGGGCGGGGGCGGCGCACCGGGCCGGCCCTCGACGGCGGCTCGGAACATTCCCGGGCGGAGGCTGCGGTTCCTCTGGAAATCAAACCGGGTGGTCTCTATCTTTTGGGCCTCCGCAGACCATCTCCGATCTCGTTCTGGGGGAGCGATGACCGCGAGCACGTTTGGCACCGTAAGACCGTCGGCCGAGCAGCCGGCGGCACCGGCGGCCCTGCCGCACTCCTCACCGGCCCCGGGCCACGGGCCCTGGACCTCCACCGTCCCCAGCGAACTGGTGCACCGGGCGGCCGTCGCCGAGGTGATGCTCACCGACTGGAGGCGCCTGGCCGAGACCCGCTTCACGATGAGTGCGCAGTGGCCGCGGGGCCACAGCTTCTTCACCCCCGTCGGCGGGAGCCACCACGACCCGCTGATCGCCGCTGAAACGATCCGCCAGGCCGGTGCCCTGCTCGCGCACGCCGAGTTCGGCGTCCCCTTCGGGCACCAGTTCCTGCTGGAGGAACTCACCCTGGCGGTCGACCCCGGCCGGCTGCGCGTGGGCCGGGCGCCGGCCGCCCTCGACCTCGACGTCACCTGTACCGAGGTCAGCAGGCGCGGCCGGCGGCTGGCGGGCCTGCGCTACGAGACGGTCCTCCTGCGCGAGGGACGGCCCGCCGGCCGGGGCCGGATCACCTTCAGCGTCGTCGCCCCGGCCGTGTACCGGCGGCTGCGCCCCGAACGCGTCTTCACCCCCGGACACACCCCGATCGCGCTGACGGCCCCCATCGCCCCGCAGAGCGTGGGACGGCTCTCCCCCGCCGACGTGGTGCTCTCACCCACCGCCGAACCCAACCGGTGGCAGCTGCGGGCCGACACCCGCCACCCGGTCCTCTTCGACCACCAGGTCGACCACGTCCCGGGCATGGTCCTGCTCGAAGCCGCCCGCCAGGCCGCCACCGCCGTCCTGGACAGGCCCGCCATCCTGCCGCTGCGCCTGGCCGCCCAGTTCACCAAGTACGCCGAACTGGACCGGCCCTGCCTCATCGACGCCCTGCACCTGCCCCAGAACACACCCGGCGAGGCGGACACGGTCCTGGTCATCGGCCACCAGGACGGCGACCCCGTCTTCAGCACCACCCTGACCGCCGCACCCGGCACCTGACACCACCCACCCCACCCCCCGGGGCCCCCGGGCCCCGGCCCCGCGCACCTGACACCACCCGCCCCGACCCCCGGCCCCGCGCGGGGAAGCGGAGAACGGCGGCGCGCCCTCCCCCCACGGCCGCCCGCCCCGCACAGCACCACCGCCCCACACTCCAGCGCTCCCCCCACGGCCGAAGGGCAACCACACCCTTCGGCCCCACGCACCCATGCCACCGCACCCCTCCGCCCACACCCGTCCGCCACATCCGTCCGCCACATCCGTCCGCCACATCCGTGCGCCCGCAACCGGCCGCCCGCTCCAGCCACATCCGCCCGCAGCCGCCCGCATCCGGACACGCGCAGCCGGCCGCCCGCTCCAGCCACATCCGGACGCCCGCAGCCGGCCGCCCGCTCCAGCCGCATCCGCTCGCAGCCGCCCGCATCCGGACGCGCGCAGCCGGCCGCCCGCTCCGGGCACCTCCGTCCGCATCCGCGCGCACAGCCGTCAGCCCGCATCCACGCGCGGCCGGGCACCCGGGTGGGTGTGCGGCCGGCGGGGCGGTGAACGGCGCACCCGGCCGGTCCGCCGCCCCGCCGGGTCAGGGCAGCCGGCCAAACGCCTCACGGCTGGTGGTCCGCCACCCAGACGGCAAACGGCCGGTCAGACGCAGCACCGTGTCCCGGACACCGGCCCCGGCCCCGGCCCGCTGGCGCTCCGCACCCGCCGGCAGGGCCTCAACAACCTCCCCCGGAAGGGCGCTTCAGGGCAGCCGGCCAAACGCCTCACGGTGATCCGCCGCCCAGACGGCGAACGGCCGGGACGGACGGCCGGTCAGACGCAGCACCGTGTCCCGGACACCGGCCTTGGCCCCGGCCCGCTGGCGCTCCGCACCCGCCAGCAGGGCCTGCACAATCTCCTGCGGATGGCGCTGAAGCAGGCGGGCGCGGGCCCGGGCCACGGGCAGTTCCTCGAAGCGCAGCGGCCGGCCCAGCAGCCGGCCCAGCTCGGCGGTCTGCTCGAGAGCGGTGACCGGCCGCGGTCCGGTCAGCGTGTGGACCCGCCCCTCGTGCCCGTCCTCTGTCAGCGCGCACACCGCCGCGGCCGCGACGTCCCGCGGGTCCACACACGCGTTGGCCGACGTCCCGTACAGCGCGCGCACGACCCCCTCACCGGCGACCGACCGCGCCCAGGACAGCGAGTTGGACATGAAAGAACGCGGACGCAGCACCGTCCACCGCAGCCCGCACTCCCACAGCAGCTCCTCATTCGCGCGCTGCCAGCACGTGATCAGATCGTCGGCACCCTCATCCTCGACAGCGGCCGCGGACACCTTCACCACATGCCGCACCCCGGCCGCCCGCGCCGCACGCACAAAACGCACGTCATCCCCGGCACCCACCCGGCTGGTAAGCAGGAACGCACGCACCACACCTTGCAGCGCACGCTCCAGCGACACCGGATCCCCGAAGTCACCGGCCACGACCTCCCCGCCCGGCACCGTCACCCGGGACGGGTCCCTGGCCATCACCCGCACCGCCACAGACCGCGGCAGCAGGCGCACCACCTCCCGCCCCACCGTCCCCGTAGCACCCGTCACAAGAATCACCACAACCCCCTCCCCGGACACGACCCGAACCCCCTCCCCGGACACGACCCGAACCCCCTCCCCGGACACGGCCCGAACCCCTTCCCCGGACACGGCCCGAACCCCTCCCCCGGACACGACCCGAACCCCTCCCCCGGACACGACCCGAACCCCTCCCCCGGACACGGCCCGGACCCTTCCCCGGACACGGCCCGGACCCTTCCCCGGGCACGGGCGGGGCCCGGGTGCCGCAGCAGCCGCCCCGGCCTCCTGAGACGGAACCGGACACCACCTGTAAGATACATACTGGGCGGTTTTTTTGTGGGCCGTCCCGAGACTTGGCAGCAGCGATCTTCAAGGACCGGGAGGCCCCCGCCGTGGTGAAACAGGACCGTGCCATCCGCACCCGCCGGACCATCCTCGAGGCAGCGGCGAAAGTGTTCGAGGAACGCGGCTACCAGGCCGCGACCATCGCCGAGATCCTCCACACCGCCGGAGTGACCAAGGGCGCCCTGTACTTCCACTTCGAGTCCAAGGAACAGCTCGCCCAGGGCGTACTGCACGAACAGGACCAGCAGTTCGTCATCCCCGCCCGCACCTGCAAACTGCAGGAACTCGCCGACGAGGTCCTCCTGCACGCCTACCGCCTCCAGCGCGACGCCATGGTCCGCGCCGGCGTCCGGCTCACCATGGACCAGCACGCCGAGGGCCTCGACCGCAGCGGCCCCTTCCTGCGCTGGAGCCAGATCTGCCGCCACCTCCTGGAAACAGCCCGCGCCCAGGGCGAACTCCTCCCCCACGTCAGCCCCGCCGTCACCGCCGACATCGTGGTCGCCACCTTCGCCGGCGTGCAGTCCATGTCCCAGACCGTCAGCGACTACCAGGACCTCAGCCAACGCAGCACCGCCCTGCTGCGCCACCTCTTCCCCAGCATCGCCGTCCCCTCCGTCCTCGCCTCACTGGACCTGTCCGAACAACGCGGCGAAACCGTCCACAACGAAATCCGCCACCGACACAAAACCCAGCCCACCACCACCAGCTGACCACCCCCCACACCCGCCACCCGCCACCGCCAGCCGCCCGCACCCACACCCGCACCCGCCACCCGCCACCCGCCACCCGGCCACCCCCGCACCGGCCACCCGCACCCGCACCGGGCCGCCACCGTCAACCGGCCGCCCCCGCCCCCGTGCCGGCCGCCCGCTCCGCCGGCTCCCACGGCCCGCACCCGAAATACCGCACCAGCACCTCCTCAAGCCGGGCACCGTCCCCGCCCCCGCCCGCGCCCCCTCCCCCCTGCCCGGCACCACCCGCCCACGCCACATAACCGTCCGGCCGCACCAGCACCGCATCACACGCCACCTCCCCCACCGGGTTGGCCCGCACCACCCGCACCACACCCGCCCACGCCCCCGCCCGCCGCGCATACCCCCCACTCCGCTCACCAAAGAGCAGCAACAGCCACCCGCCCGCCCGCAGCAGCGCCACCACATCCGTCGGCCCACCCGCCGTCACCACAGCCACATTCGGCAAAAACCTCCCCTCCCAACCCGCCCCACCCCCCACACCCGGCGGAAGCACCACATCCTGACCACTGACCAGATCACTCAGATACCGGCTCTCCCCACCGCCGGCCACCAGCCCCGCGAACACCGCCCGCAACGCCTCCGCCTCCGGCCGCGCACGCATCAACGCCAACTGCGCCAACGTGCACTCGATCACCCGCAAAGCAGCCGGACGCCGCTCCTGGTCATACGTATCCAGCAGACCCGCACCCGCACGGCCCCGCACCGCCAACGCCAGCTTCCACCCCAGATTCAGCGCATCCTGCACCCCCAGACTCAACCCCTGCGCACCCACCGGAAAATGCAGATGCGCCGCATCCCCCGCAAGAAAAACCCGCCCCCGCCCAAAACACTCCGCCAGCCGCGCGAAATCACTGAACCGGCTCAGCCACCGCACCCCCCCGAACCCCACCTCCCGCCCCGCAATCCGCGCCACCTCCCCACGCAACTCCCCACCCGTCGGCGCCACACCACGCCCCACATACGCACCCGAACAGTCGAGCGTCCTGACATGCGCACCCACCCCCGGGACATCATGAACGACAATCCAGCCCCGCTCCGTGCGATGCCACCCCTCCCCCAAACCCCTCTCCCCCTCCCACCGCACCACCCCCGACAACCCCGACACCGTCGCCCCCCACGAACGCGACACCACACCCCCCAACTCCCGCACCACACCACGCCCCCCATCCGCCCCCACCAGATACAGAGCAGTGCACTCCAGAGACCCGAACGGCCCCTCCGCCAAAACCCGCACACCACCCCCGTCCTCAAACACCTGCGTGACACGGTGTCCACGCAACACCCGCACCCCCACCCCCCGAGCCCGCCGCTCGAACACCCGCTCAAGATCAGCCTGCGGCCGCCGCAACACCGGCCCCGGCTCCGACGCCGAAGCCCTGATAACCAGCCCCGGAACCCCACCGAAACGGAAAGGCACCTCCACTTCCGCAGCACCCGACACCCCCCGCGGCACAAGCTCCGCAAAATACCCCCGCCTCGCCAGACCCTGCAGAGCCCTCGCATGCAACACCCTCGCCTTCGGCCGATCACAGACCGAGCCCCGCACCTCCAGCACCACCGTGCGCACCCCCCGACCACCCAGCTCAGCCGCCACCAACAACCCCACCGGCCCACCACCAACAACCACAACCTCAGCACGCAGAGAACTCATCACCACAGAACCTCCCCTAGGCCTCTCAGCGTCACGCCACAGCCAGCAGCGCGCCCCAGCCACCGACCCGGCCACAAGTACCGACAACCGCGAAATATACCGAATAGACGGTTCTTCTCAAGACCCCCACACCACCCCTGCCCAGCAAGCACGACCAAGACGCCCACACCGTCGAGCACCGAGCATTCCGAGCACGATCGAATCCAGAACCTCTCACCGGACGGCCTCTCCAACGAGTCACGACACAACGCCGGAAGGACCGGACGCCGACAAGAGAGGTGAGGGAGAGGTCTCCAGGACCTGGCTGCAAGGTGGCCGTCGCCGGCTCCCCACCGGGTATTGAAAGCTCGAACATGCACCCATGCAAATGACGCAACACGCCGGCATCAGAACCGCTTCAACGCAAGGTGCCTCGACCACAGCACCGCCTACGGTCTGCGGACCTTCTCGTGCAGCAGCAGCCGGTTCCAGAGCTGGTACTAACGGGTTGTCGAGCCCGACGGGCACGGCGCGGAACGCCACCAGCAGCACTCTCGGCACAACATCAGGAGGCTGGGCAGTCGCTCCAGCCAAACCGGTCCCGCCGTCCTCCCCGGGCCGCCATACGAACGGTGCCGCCGTCGCATCGCACCAGCAACCGGCGCGACGGGAAAGTGACTCACCAGCGGCCCGGCGGAGGAAGCCATCAGCTCACTGCCTGCTTCACCAGAGCGGCGATCCGCTCCTCCACCTCCGACGTGACCTCGGTCAGGGCGAAAGCGGCCGCCCACATGCTGCCCTCGTCCAGGTTCGCGTTGTCGCTGAACCCGAGCGTCGCATAGCGCGCCTTGAACTTCGCCGCGCTCTGGAAGAAGCAGATCAGCTTGCCGTCCAGCGCATAAGCCGGCATCCCGTACCACAGCTTCGGCGCAAGCTCCGGCACGCTCGCCAGGACCATCGCATGGACACGCTCGGCCATCACCCGGTCCGAGTCCTGCATCTCAGCGATCTTCGCAAGCACATCCTTCTCCGCCAACGCCGCCTTGTCCGCACGCGAACCGCGCCGCGCCGCTGCCTTCTGCTCCTTGGCATGGTCCTTCATCGCGGCCCGCTCCTCGGCCGAGAAGCCCTCATACGTGCTCTTCTCCGTACTGCTCATGTTCCCTCCAGCAGCCCGTCGGTCACGCCCGCCCGAGCCGATACGCCTCGACGAGCACGGTCATGCCTTCCAGTACAACACCCCTCACGCCCACGCCCCTTGACACTCGCTCAAGAGACACTCAACCCAAACCCGTACCCAAGCCCAGGCTGGTCCTCGTCGGCCTGGATCTCGTGCTGCGCCACACGCGCTACGGCAGGAAGGTCTTCGCGCTGGGCGGCGGTGTCGAGGCGGCCCGTCGCGCCGGCATCGGTGTGGTCGCGATCCGCATCTCGGTCTTCATGGTCTCCGGCACGATGGCCGCGGCGGGCGGCCTGTTCCTCGCCTCACGCATCGCCTCGGCGAGTCAGTCGTCGGGCTCCGGCAACCTGCTGATGAACGTCATCGCCGCGGCGGTCATCGGCGGCACGAGTCTGTTCGGCGGCCGCGGCAGGACCTGGTCCGCCCTGCTCGGCATGCTCGTCATCCAGTCGATCGCCTCGGGCATGGCGCTCATGGGCCTCGGGTCCGCCATCCAATTCATGATCACCGGTGGCGTACTTCTCGTCGCGGTGGTCATCGACACGCTCTCGCGGCGCTCGCAGGTGGCCCATGGGCGTGTCTGACAGCGCGCGGCGGCTGCGGTGACTCGGGGGTTCGAGCGGCCCGACTGATCGACCCGCGCAGCGAGGTGTGCCCGAAGGTCGCCGCCTCGTACGGCAAGTGCACGGCCGTCGGACGGGGCAGCACGGTCAGTCCACCACCAGGACGACCTCCAGGGTCCGGGGCCCGTGGACGCCTTCGACCCGGTCGAGTTCGATGTCGCTCGTGGCGGACGGGCCGGAGATCCACGTGGACGGGCGGGTGGCGTCGAGGCGGGGCAGGGCCTGTGGGAGGGAGGCGACCATCTGGCCGGGGGCGTCTACGACGCAGATGTGCAGGTCGGGGATGAGGGTGAGGGCACGACGGCCCTGCCCCGGGCCGGCGTCGAGGACGACGGTGCCTGTCTCCGCGACGGCCAGGGCGCAGCCGGTGACCACGGCGTCGGCGGAGTCGAGCTCGGCCGGGGTCAGGGGGACGTCGTCGAATCGTTGCCGGGCCTCCGAGTCGGCGAGCCATGCGCCGGGAAGACCGGGCGGCACGACGACGGTGGCTGCGCCGTGGTCGGCGAGGAGCCTGCCGATGAGTGCCGGAAGGCCCTGCCGGGTGCTGCGGTGCACGCCCGCCCGGTAGTCGGCGAGGTTCTCGTGGAGGAGGTCGAGCACCGAGGCCGGATCGTCGGGTGTGTGGCTCACCAGATAGTCGCGCGTGACCTCGGGGGCCTCGGGCGCGTCGGCGAGGGCCCTGCGCACTCTGCCCAGGACACGGTCGCGGGAGGAGGACGGAGACGTCATGCGTGGTTCTTCTTCCACCAGTCACGGAAGGGTTCTGCGGGCATGTCCGGTAGGTCACGGCTGTTGGTCCACTCACGCGCTCCGGGGCCGGGGAGCCGTTTGGGATGCAGCTTCCGCGTTCTGGAGGCGAGGCGTTCACCGGCGGTGAGGGCGGCCGGGTGGTCGAGGAGCCAGGTCGCCGTCCGTATCGCCGCCTTCTCCAAGCGGTGTCCCCTGCCGCCCTGGTCGGCGACCTTCTCCCTCAGGTGGACCAGGACTTCGGGGATGTCGATGGCGACCGGGCACACCTCGTAGCAGGCGCCGCACAGGGACGACGCGTACGGCAGTGACGCGTCGAGTTCTGTGGCGGTGCCCCGGAGCTGAGGTGTGAGGATGGCGCCGATGGGGCCGGGGTAGGCGGAGCCGTAGGCGTGGCCGCCTGCCCGCTCGTACACCGGGCAGACGTTCAGGCACGCCGAGCAGCGGATGCAGCGCAGCGCCTGGCGGCCGACCTCGTCGGCGAGGGTGTCGGTGCGGCCGTTGTCCAGCAGGACCAGGTGGAAGGTCTTCGGGCCGTCCCCGTCGGTCGTACCCGTCCACATCGTGGTGTAGGGGTTCATCCGCTCGGCGGTGGACGAGCGGGGCAGGAGCTGGAGGAAGACCTCGAGGTCGCGCCAGGTGGGGATCACCTTCTCGATGCCGACCACGGAGATCAGGGTCTCGGGCAGGGTCAGGCACATGCGGCCGTTGCCCTCGGACTCCACGACGACCAGCGTGCCGGTCTCGGCGACCATGAAGTTGGCGCCGGAGATCCCCACCTTGGCGCGGAGGAACTTCTCGCGCAGGTGGAGCCTGGCCGCTTCGGCCAGTTCGGCGGGCCTGTCAGTGAGGCCCTCGGGCGCCGGGCGGCCCCACTCGCTCATCTCGGAGCGGAAGATGTCCCGGATCTCGCCGCGGTTGCGGTGGATCGCCGGTACCAGGATGTGCGAGGGGAGGTCCTTGCCCAACTGCACGATCAGCTCGGCGAGATCGGTCTCGTAGGCGCGGATGCCCTCGGCTTCCAGCGCCTCGTTGAGGCCGATCTCCTGCGTCGCCATGGACTTGACCTTGACCACCTCACTCTCGCCGGTCGCCTTCACCAGGTCCGCGACGATCCGGTTGGCCTCTTCGGCGTCGGCGGCCCAGTGGACGGTGCCGCCCGCGGCGGTGACGGCCCGCTCGACCTGCTCCAGATGGGTGTCGAGGTGGCGCAGTGCGCGGTCCTTGATCTGCTTGCCGGCCTCGCGCAGCTGTGCCCAGTCGTCCAGTTCGGCGACCGCTCCCGCACGCTTGGCGCGGATGGTGTGCGTCGCGTGCCGCAGGTTGCCGCGCAGTGTCGTGTCCCGTACGGCGTCCCGTGCCGCCTTGGGAAAGGACGGCATTCCCAGATACGTCCCACTCATCGCAGGGGCTCCTCTTCCGTGCTCGCGAGAATCTCCGCGAGGTGCAGTGCCCGCTGCGGCGCGTCCTGGCGGCGCAGCATGCCGCCGATGTGCATGAGGCAGGAGTTGTCGGCGCCGCACAGCACGTCCGCGTTCGTGGACAGGGCGTTACGGATCTTGTCGTCGCCCATCGCCTCGGACACGTCGGCGTTCTTCACGGCAAACGTGCCGCCGAAGCCGCAGCACTCCTCGGCGCCCGGCAGCTCGACGAGTTCCAGCCCCTTGACCGCTTGCAGCAGTCGGCGCGGCCGGTCGCCCAGGCCGAGCACGCGCAGCCCGTGGCACGAGGGGTGGTAGGTGACCGTGTGGGGGAAGTAGGCACCCACGTCCGTCACCCCGAGCACGTCCACCAGGAACTCGGTCAGCTCGTAGACGTGCGGCACGAGGGACGCGGCGGCGCCGGCCAGTTCCCGGCCGCGGCCCTCGGCCAGCGCCTTTGCGCCGATCCGGGGGTAGTTGTCGCGGACCATGGCGACGCAGGAGCCGGAGGGGGTGACGACGTGGTCGTAGCCGTCGAAGGCGCGGGCCATGCGGCGCACCAGTGGTTCGGTCGCGCGCCGGTAGCCGGTGTTGTACTGCGGCTGGCCGCAGCAGGTCTGGGCGGCGGGGAAGTCCACCTCGACTCCGAGGCGCTCGAGCACCTTGACGGTGGCGATCGCCGTGGACGGGTAGAGGGCGTCGTTGACGCAGGTGGCGAAGAGGGCTACGCGCATCAGGGCTCCGTTCGGGCAGGGGTGAGCCTGGCGGCTGCCGCGTCCCAGGCTGCGCTGTGGCCGCGTGGGGTGTAGCGCCTGAGGTGTTGGGTCGAGGCGATGAGCCGGCGCATCGCTGCCAGGTCGGCCACCAGTCCGGCGGCTCTGGCCTGGACGAGGATGTTGCCGAGGGCGGTGGCTTCGGTGGGCCCGGCGATGACGGGCAGTCCGGTGGCGTCGGCGGTGAGCTGGCAGAGCAGGTAGTTGCGGGAGCCGCCGCCGACGAGGTGGATGTGGGTGATGTCGCGGCCGGCGAGTTCGGCGGCCTGCCGCAGGGTACGACGGTGGGCCAGGGCCAGGCTCTCCAGGATGCAGCGGACGACGGCCCCCTGGTTGCCGGGGACGGGCTGGTCCGTGCGGCGGCAGTGGTCCCGGATCCGTTCCGGCATGTCGCCGGGGGCGAGGAACTCGGGGTCGTCCGGGTCGATGATCGCGCCGAACGCCCTGGACCGGGCGGCCTCGGCGAGGAGTACGGGGATGTGTGTGGGCAGACCCTGCGCTTCCCAGGTCCGGCGGCACTCCTCCAGCAGCCACATGCCCATGATGTTGCGGAGATAGCGGACGGTGCCGTCCACGCCCAGCTCGTTGGTGAAGTTCGCGGCCCGGGAGGCCTCGGTCAGGACCGGGGCGTCCAGTTCGAGGCCGGCCAGGGACCAGGTGCCGCACGAGATGTAGGCGAAGTGCGGTTCGGTGGCCGGGACGGCGGCGACGGCGGAGGCGGTGTCGTGCGAGGCTACGGTGACGACCGGAGTGCTCGCGTCGAGACCGGTGTGGGCGGCGACGTGCGGCAGGAGGGTTCCGGCCGGGTCGCCGGGGTGGCGCAGGGGGGGCAGCAGACCGGGCTCGATCGAGAGCCGGTCGAGGAGTTCTCCGGACCAGGTGCCCGTGCGGGCGTCGAAGAGGCCCGTGGTGGAGGCGTTGGTCGCCTCCGCCCCGATGGTTCCGGTCAGCCAGTGGACCAGCAGGTCCGGTATCAGCAGCAGGGTGCGGGCAGCGTCCAACTGGCTGCCGCCGGCCGCCGCGGCGAGCTGGAAGACGGTGTTGAACGGCAGGTGCTGCAGCCCGGTGACCTGGTACAGCTCCTCGGGCCCGACGCGGGGCCAGACCCGCTGGGCGGCCTCGTCGGTGCGGCTGTCCCGGTAGTGGTACGGGGTGCCGAGGAGTACGCCGTCGGCGTCGAGGAGCCCGTAGTCCACCGCCCACGTGTCCACTCCGATGGAGACGACCGATCCGGCCCTGGCGGCCTCCCGCAGTCCGTCGACGGTTCCCTGGAAGAGCGCGAGCAGGTTCCAGTGCAGTCCGTCGGGCAGGCGTACGGGGGTGTTGGGGAACCGGTGGGCCTCGGTCAGGTCGAGGTTGTCCGGCCCGACCCGGCCGAGGATCACCCGTCCGCTGGTGGCCCCGAGGTCGACCGCGGCGAACGCCGAGGGGAAGGCCGAGGAGGCCGGGGTGGTGGTCACGTGGTGTTACCTCCGCTGTGCGCGGCGAGGAGTGGTGAGGCGATGAGGGGTGAGGCCATGGGGTGATCAGAACGGGCGCGAAAGCGCGGCCGGGGGCGGCACGCGGATGAGCGCGCCCCCTACGGCTTCGGGGCGCCGGCCCGTGCTGCGCCCTGATGCCGCCGCGCAGGTGGCACCGGCATCAGGGCGGGCTTCCGGGTCAGCGCAGGAAGGCCGCGGCGACTCCCGCGTCCACCGGGATATGCAGCCCGGTGGTGTGGGTCAGGTCGCCGCCGGTGAGGGCGAAGACCGCGTTCGCCACGTGCTCGGGCAGCACCTCGCGCTTGAGCAGCGTGCGCTGGGCGTAGAACTCACCCAGGTTCTCCTCCTCCACGCCGTACACGGCGGCCCGCTTGGCACCCCAGCCGCCGGCGAAGATGCCGGAGCCGCGGACGACTCCGTCGGGGTTGACGCCGTTGACGCGGATGCCGTGCTCGCCCAGCTCGGCCGCCAGCAGCCGCACCTGGTGGGCCTGGTCGGCCTTGGTGGCGGAGTAGGCGATGTTGTTGGGGCCCGCGAACACGGCGTTCTTGGAGGCGATGTAGACGATGTCGCCGCCCAGCTTCTGCGCGGTCATCACCCGGGCGGCCTCGCGGGAGACCAGGAAGGAGCCGCGGGCCATGATGTCGTGCTGGAGGTCCCAGTCCTTGGCCGTCGTCTCCAGCAGCGGCTTGGAGATGGAGATGCCGGCGTTGTTGACGACCAGGTCGACGCCTCCGAAGGCGAGTACGGCCTCGGCGAACGCGGCGGCGATCTGCTCCTCGCTGGTGACGTCCACGGCCACGGCCACGGCCTTGTCCGACCCGCCGAGTTCCTCGGCGACGGCCGCCGCGCCCGTGGCGTCGAGGTCGGCGACGACGACGCAGGCGCCCTCGGCGACGAGGCGGTGGGCGATGGCCTTGCCGATGCCGGAGCCGGCACCCGTGACGAGCGCGACGCGGGTGGCCAGCGGCTTGGCCGCGGGCATCCGCCGCAGCTTGGCCTCCTCCAGCTCCCAGTACTCGATGCGGAACTTCTCCGACTCCTCGATGGGGCTGTAGGAGGAGACGGCCTCGGCGCCGCGCATGACGTTGATCGCGTTGACGTAGAACTCGCCGGCGACCCGGGCGGTCTGCTTGTCCTTGCCGAAGGAGAACATGCCCACCCCCGGCACCAGGACGATCGCGGGGTCGGCGCCGCGCATGGCCGGCGAGCCGGGGACGGCGTGCCGCTCGTAGTACGCCTGGTACTCGGTGCGGTACTCGGTGTGCAGCTCCGTCAGCCGGGCGGTCGCCTGCTCCAGCGGCGCCCCGGCCGGCAGGTCCAGGACCAGCGGGCGGACCTTGGTGCGCAGGAAGTGGTCCGGGCAGGACGTGCCCAGGGCCGCGAGACGCGGGTGTTCGGTGCGGGAGAGGAAGTCCAGCACCGCGTCGGAGTCCGTGAAGTGGCCGACCTGCGGCAGGTCGGCGGACGCGATCGCGCGGACGTACGGGGCGAGCGCGGCGGCACGGGCGCGCCGCTCCTCCTCGGGCAGCACCCGGTAGCCGTCCGTCACCGGGCCGAACGGTTCGGGGCGGCCCTTCTCGGCGAGGAAGGCCTCGGCGGTGCGGATGATGTGCAGCGAGTTGGCCTCGCACTCCTCGGAGGTGGCACCCCACGCGGTGACACCGTGGCCGCCGAGGACACAGCCGACGGCCTGCGGGTTGGCCTCCTTGATCGCGGCGATGTCCAGGCCGAGCTGGAATCCGGGCCGCCGCCACGGCACCCACACGACGTTGTCACCGAAGCATTCGGCGGTCAGCTTCTCGCCGTCGGCCGCGCAGGCCAGCGCGATGCCGGAGTCGGGGTGCAGGTGGTCCACGTGGGCCGCGTCGACCAGGCCGTGCATGGCGGTGTCGATGGACGGCGCGGCGCCGCCCTTGCCGTGCAGGCAGTAGTCGAACGCGGCGACCATCTCGTCCTCGCGCTCGACGCCCGGGTAGACGTCCTTCAGGGCGTGCAGCCGGTCCAGGCGCAGCGCGGCCAGTCCTTCGGCCTTCAGCGTGCCCAGGTCGCCGCCGGAGCCCTTGACCCACAGCAGCTCCAGCTCGCCACCGGTGACAGAGTCGGTGGTGGTGCCCTTGGCGGACGTGTTCCCGCCCGCGTAGTTGGTGTTGCGCGGGTCCGAGCCCAGCCGGTGCGAGCGCGCCAGGAGCCCGGCGACTTCGGGATGAATGGCGGAGGCCATGATGATCTTTCCTTCGGGATGAGTTGACGACGGAGGATGTCCGAGGTCGCGCGGCGCCCCGGAGCGGCGGCTACGCGCCCCAGCCGGCCTGCTCGCCGCCCACTCGTTCGGCGGCGATCCGCTCCTGCCAGCCGCCAGCGCGGTAGGCGGCGATCGGGTCGGGGTTCAGGCCCTTCTCCTCGCGGATCTGGGCCAGCAGAGGCCGGACGTCGGTGCTGTACGCGTCCATCAGGACGGCGTTGGCCGCCAGGACGTCGCCCTCCTCCTGGGCCGCGGCCAGCGCCTGGTCATCGACCAGCAGGGCCTTGGCGGTGGCTTCCTGGACGTTCATCACCGAACGGATGATCGCCGGGATCTTCGCCTCGATGTTGTGGCACTGGTCGAGCATGAAGGCCACGCCGGCGGCGGGTTCCAGGCCGCCGTTCTTGATCACCTCGTGCATGATCCGGAAGAGCTGGAAGGGGTCGGCGGAGCCGACCATCAGGTCGTCGTCGGCGTAGAAGCGGGAGTTGAAGTCGAAGCCTCCCAGCTTTCCCTCGCGGAGCAGGAGGGCCACGATGAACTCGATGTTGGTACCGGGCGCGTGATGGCCGGTGTCCACGACGACCTGTGCCTTGTCACCGAGCTTCAGGCAGTGCGCATAGGCCGTGCCCCAGTCGGGGACGTCGGTCGTGTAGAACGCGGGCTCGAAGAACTTGTACTCCAGGAGCATCCGCTGGCCCTCGCCCAGGCGCTCGTAGACGGCCTGGAGGGCCTCGGCGAGACGGTCCTGTCGGGCGGCGATGTCGTCCTGGCCGGGGTAGTTGGTGCCGTCGGCGAACCACAGCTTCAGGTCGCGGGAACCGGTGGCGTCCATGATGTCGACGCACTCCATGAGGTGCGCGAGCGCCTTGCGCCGCACCCCGGCGTCCGGATGGCAGACACTGCCGAGCTTGTAGTCGTCGTCCTGGAAGACGTTGGCATTGATGGCGCCCAGTTCCAGGCCCTGGCCCTTCGCGTGCGCGGCCAGCGCCGCGTAGTCGTCCACCTTGTCCCAGGGGATGTGCAACGACACCCGGGGGGTGACGCCGGTGAACTCGTGCACCTTGGCCGCGTCGTCCAGCTTCTCACGCGGGGTCCGCGGCACGCCGGGCTGCGCGAACACCTTGAAACGCGTTCCGGAGTTGCCGTAGCCCCAGGAAGGCGTCTCGACCCGCTGGTTGGCGAGTGCGGTTTTCACGGCAGTAATGTCAGGCATGTCCACCTCTGGATGCGCAAGCTGCCCCGTCGCGGGGGACTTGTAATGACCTGGTCGTGTGAATCGATTCAGGCTGCGCCAGAAACTAACCCCTGCCGCAACCCCCGTCAAGGGCCCTCGTAGGGCTTGGCCCACCTGTTGCCGAATCGCGGCCACTCAGAACCCCAACAGGCTTTTCGCCTCGCTAGTGTGCAGATCACCGCCGTTTCAGAGCGCCGCGAACCACCTCGTCGCGAACTTCGGACGACTGTGTGGCCCGCAGACCCTTGACGTCCCGGACAGGCTGAAGCTAGCTTCCCGGCAACCCCATTGAAACATTTCACAGCGGGGTTTCCGCTGGGCTCACGTACTGGAGAGAACCCATGACTCATCCCGAACCGGAGACCACTCCGGTGCTCGCCCTGGAGGGAGTGAGTAAATCCTTCGGCGCCGTCCGGGCCCTGCGTGGCGTCCCGCTGCGGCTGTACGCGGGCGAGGCCCATGCCCTGGCGGGCGAGAACGGCGCCGGCAAGTCCACCCTGATCAAGACCCTCGCGGGCGTGCACCGGCCGGACACCGGCACGGTCCTCCTCGACGGCGAGCCGGTCGACTTCCACAGCCCGGCGGACGCCCGCGACGCGGGGATCGCCGTGATCTACCAGGAGCCGACCCTCTTCCCCGACCTGTCCGTCGCGGAGAACATCTTCATCGGACGGCAGCCCCGCCGCTCCCTGGGCCGGGTGGACCACCGCACGGTCAACAAGACCGCGACCGAACTCTTCGCCCGCCTCGGTGTCACTCTCGACCCCGAACAGCCGGCCCGCGGCCTCTCCATCGCCGACCAGCAGCTGGTGGAGATCGCCAAGGCCCTGTCCTTCGACGCGCGTGTCCTGATCATGGACGAGCCGACGGCGGCACTCACCGGCAGCGAGGTCGCCCGCCTGTTCCGCGTCGTCAAGGCACTTCGCGAGCAGGGATCGGCGGTGCTGTTCATCTCGCACCGCCTGGAGGAGATCTTCGAGCTGTGCCAGCGGGTCACCACCCTGCGGGACGGCGCCTGGATCGCCAGCGAGCCCCTCGCCGACCTCGACGAGGACGCCCTGGTGCGCCGCATGGTCGGCCGCGATCTGGAGGAGCTCTACCCCAAGCAGGAGACCCGGATCGGCGAGGTCGCGCTCAGCGTGCGCCGGCTGACCCGCGAAGGCGTGTTCGCCGATGTCTCCTTCGACGTCCGCCGCGGCGAGATCCTGGGCCTCGCCGGTCTGGTCGGGGCGGGTCGCAGTGAAGTGGCCCGGGCCGTCTTCGGCGTCGACCGGTTCGACGGCGGTGAGGTCGAGGTGCTCGGCCGGAAGCTTCCCGCGGGAGCTCCGAGCCTGGCCATGGCCGCCGGTCTCGCCCTGGTGCCCGAGGACCGCCGCGCCCAGGGCCTGGTGATGGACATGTCCATCGAGCGGAACATCGGGCTCACCGGCTTCGCGGCCACCTCCCGGGCCGGACTGATGAACCGGCGGGCCGAGCGCAGCCGCGCCGTGGACTGGGCGACCAGGCTCCAGGTGAAGTACGCGCGCCTGGCCGATGTCGTGGGCACGCTCTCGGGCGGCAACCAGCAGAAGGTCGTACTGGCCAAGTGGCTGGCCACGGCTCCTCAGGTGCTGATCGTGGACGAGCCGACCCGCGGTATCGACGTGGGGACGAAGGCAGAGGTGCACCGTCTGCTGTCCTCACTCGCCGCCGACGGCGTGGCGGTGCTGATGATCTCGTCCGACCTGCCGGAGATCCTCGGCATGGCCGACCGGGTCCTGGTCATGCACGAGGGCCGGCTGACCGCGGAGATCCCCCGGGCGGAAGCGACCGAGGAGACCGTGATGGCAGCCGCTACCGGCCGCACCGACCAGGGGAGGAAGGCGGCATGACCACGACCGTCGAGCCGGTGCGCCAGGAAGTCGCACCCGAGTCCGTCGCCGCGCGGCGGCTCATGGACAAGATATTCAAGGCCCGCGAACTGGCCGTGATCGCCGTGCTGGTGGTGATGCTCGGCGCGACCCAGCTGTCCAACTCCGAGTTCCTGTCGCAGCAGGGCATCAGGGACCTGATGCTCAACGCGACCATCCTCGTGCTGGTCGCGATCGGCCAGGCGATGGTGGTGATCACCCGCAACGTCGACCTGTCGGTCGGCTCCGTGCTGGGCATCTCCGCGTTCGCCGCGGGAATCTACCTGAAGGACGGCGGCCACCCGCTCGTCGCCGTCCTGCTGGCCGTGGCGGTCGGCGCGCTGTTCGGCGTCGTCAACGGCGCACTGGTGAGTCTGGGCAAGGTGCCGGCGCTGGTGGTGACCCTGGGCACTCTCTACGTCATCCGCGGCATCGACTCCATCTGGGTCGGCTCCCGCCAGATCACCGCGAGCGCCCTGCCCGACGGCTTCGTGGACTTCGGCAGCAACGGCATCTCCGTGGTGCCCTACCTCGCACTGCTCACTACCGCGGTCCTCGTCGTCGTGGCCTACTATCTCCGCAGCTACCGCAGCGGACGGGACATGTACGCGCTGGGGTCCAACCCGGAGGCCGCCCGGCTCGCCGGTGTCCCGATCCGGGCCCGCATCATGACGGCCTACGTGGTCTGCGGGGCTCTCGCGGGACTCGCCGGCGCCCTCTACCTCGCCCGGTTCGGCAACGTCGACTCCAACACCGGCAACGGGTACGAGCTCATCGTGGTCAGCGCCGTTGTCGTCGGCGGCGTCGCCTTCACCGGCGGATCGGGCACCGTGTACGGGGCCGCGCTCGGCGCCGTACTGCTGACCTCCATCAACGGTGTGCTCCCCGCCCTCGGCGTGAGTTCGGTCTGGGTCACCGCCATCAACGGCTTCCTGCTGCTGCTCGCCATCGCCGTCGACCGGATCCTGGCGCTCAGAGTCTCCGGAGCCCTGCGCAAGAAGGCCGCACAGTCGAGGAGTGCCCGTCATGCCTGACACCACCGTCAAGTCCCCCGTGCTCTCCCGTCTCGGCGGCGCGGTGCGCTGGGACACCTCGGTCGGCGTTCTGCTGGTCGTCCTGCTGGTCTGTTCGTTCTCCTTCGTGGAGAACTTCGGCAACGCCCTGAACGTGTCGTTCCTCATCGGCAACACCCTGCCCATCGCCCTGATCGCCCTGCCGATGGCGATGCTCGTGGTCTCCGGCGAGGTGGACCTCTCGGTGGCCTCCACCGCCGGCCTCTCCAGCGCCGTGATGGGCGCGCTGTGGAACGCCGGCATGGCGATCGAGACGATCATCCCGATCTGCGTCCTGCTCGGCGTGGTGTGCGGCCTGGTCAACGGGTTGCTCGTCACCCGGCTCGGACTGCCCTCGCTGGCCGTCACCATCGGCACGCTCGGCGCCTACCGGGGCATCGCGCAGATCGTGCTCGGCTCCGACTCCGTGACCGACTTCCCGGCTCAGTACCTGGACTTCGGCGCCGGCCGGTTCGGGGACACGTTCCTCCCGTACGCCGTCGTCCCCTTCGTCATCCTGCTGGCGATCGCCGTCGTCGTGCTGCATGCCACGCGCTTCGGGCGTTCGCTGTTCGCCATCGGCTCCTCCGAGGAGGCCGCCCGCTTCGCCGGCGTCCGGGTCAAGCGGCTCAAGCTGGCCATGTTCGTGTCCACGGGCGTGATCTCCGCCCTCACCGGTGTCTTCTGGACCCTGCACTACGCCAGCGCCCGCTACGACAACGCCAACGGACTGGAACTGTCCGTGATCGCCGCGGTGCTGCTCGGCGGCATCGACTTCGACGGCGGCAAGGGCACGCTCGGCGGCGCCGTCGCCGGTGTGTTCCTGCTCGGCACGATGCAGAACGTCATGAGCCTGCTGAACGTCACCGCCCAGTCCCAGACCGTGGCGACCGGGGTCCTCCTGGTGATCTCCGTTCTCGCTCCGCGGATCGGCCGCCAGATCTCCCAGGCACGGGCCAGGGGGAGAACGGCCGCTTCCCCACCGCTGACGGCCCCGTCCTCATAGTCCTTCTCTCCCAGCCCTCTCCGGCCCGCTCGGCCAGCCCTCTCCGGCCCGCTCGGCCGGCGCTCCCTCCCGCACAGGTAAAGGAACCTCCCATGTTCGGCACCACCGCCAGATCGCGTCGCCTGACCCTCGCACTCGCCACCGTCACCGCCCTCGCTCTGGGTGCCACCGCCTGCGGCGGCGGTACCACGAAGGACGACGCGTCCAAGGACAGCGGCAGCGCGGCCGCCGGCAAGGCCGACCCCAATGCGGAGACCAAGAAGGGCCTCACCGTCGCCTTCCTGCCCAAGCAGGTCAACAACCCCTACTTCACCACCGCCGACAAGGGCGGCGAGAAGGCGCTGCAGGAACTGGGCTCCACCTACAAGGAGGTCGGCACCAGCAGCGGCACCGACACCGCCGGTCAGGTCAGCTACGTCAACACCCTGACCCAGCAGCAGGTCGACGCCATGGCCGTCTCCGCGCAGGACCCCGGCGCCCTGTGCACCGCGCTCAAGCAGGCCATGCGCAACGGCGTCAGTGTCGTCACCTACGACTCCGACACCAACAAGGACTGCCGCCAGGTGTTCGTCTCCCCGGCCTCGGCCGAGGACCTCGGGCGCACCCAGGTCGAGCTGCTGGCCGAGCAGATCGGCGGCAAGGGCGAGATCGCGATCCTGTCCGCGGCACAGACCGCGACGAACCAGAACGCCTGGATCGAGATCATGAAGGAGACGCTGAAGGACCCGAAGTACAAGGACATCAAGCTCGTCAAGGTCGCCTACGGGGACGACGACGCCCAGAAGTCCTTCCAGCAGACCCAGGGCCTGCTGCAGGAGTATCCGAACCTGAAGGGCATCATCTCCCCCACCACCGTCGGCATCAAGGCCGCCGCCCAGTACCTGTCCGGCTCCAAGTACAAGGGCAAGGTCAAGCTCACGGGCCTCGGCACTCCGAACGACATGCGCGCCTACGTCAAGAACGGCACCGTCGAGGAGTTCGAGCTGTGGGAGCCGGCCAAGCTGGGCTCGCTCGCCGCGCACGCCGCCGTCGCCCTCGAATCCGGCCAGATCACCGGCAAGAAGGGCGAGAGCTTCACCGCCGGCGACCTCGGGAAGGTGACTCTCGGTGCGGACGGCGTCGTCTCCCCGGGTGAGCCGACCGTCTTCAACAAGACCAACATCGACGAGTACGACTTCTGACCCGCACGACAGTCGTGGGGGGGGGGGGGGGGCGCGGGCGCGGCCCGCCGCGCCCCGGGGGGCGGGGGCGCGCGCGGGGGTGGGTGTGTGGTGG
>NZ_JBHXNW010000043.1:51415-53131 GCF_042717365.1 Streptomyces sp. NPDC058534 | reverse complement strand
CGAACTTTTTACAACACCACCAACATCTACTTTTTCTATTTCTCACCCCCCCCACCGTGGGGGGGGCGGGGCACGGCGGGGCCCCCACGCTCGGCAACAGGGTGATCCGATGCAACGCGTCTGTTTTCTTCTGAAGGTCCGCTCCGAGATGGTCGCCGAGTACCGCGAGCGCCATCAGGACGTGTGGGCCGACATGCTCGCCGCGCTCTCCGCGGCCGGCTGGCGCAACTACTCCCTCTTCCTGCGGGAGGACGGCCTGCTCGTCGGGTATCTCGAGACCGACGACTTCGAGGCGGCCCGAGCTGCCATGGACGCCACCGAGGTGAACACGCGTTGGCAGGCCGAGATGGCGGAGTTCTTCGAGGAACTGGACGGGCAGGCGCCCGATTCCGCCATGCGCCCCCTCGCCGAGGTCTTCCATCTGGCGTGAACCGGAGGCTCGGCTCCGTAGGATGAACGCTTCCCCAAACCGGCTCGAGTACGGGGACAGAACAGCAGGAGACACACATGACCCACTCCATGCCGACGGTCGGCATCAAGGACGTGGCACGGGAGGCGGGCGTCTCCGTGGGCACGGTCTCCAATGTGCTCAACCAGCCCGGCCGCGTCTCGCAGCGGACGCGCCGTCATGTGGAGCAGGTGATCGCACGCCTGGGTTACGTGCGCAGCGAGTCCGCCCGGCAACTGCGAGCGGGCCGCAGCCGTGTCATGGCGGTGCTCGTCCTCGACATGGGCAACCCGTTCTTCGTCGACCTGGCCCAGGGCGCCGAGCGCACGGCCCGGGACGCGGGACTCGCCGTCACCCTGTGCAACAGCGCGCAGAGCATGCAGAAGGAGGCGGAGTACCTCGACCTCTTCGCCGAGCAGCGGGTCCGCGGGGTACTGGTCACCCCTGCCGATCCGAGTGGACGCAGCCTGGGCGACTTCCGCCGGCACGGGATTCCCTACGTCACCGTGGACCGGGTGGCGGGGGACGAGCAGGGCTGCTCCGTCTCGGTCGACGACGTCACCGGCGGCGCCCTGGCGATCCGTCACCTCACCGGTGCCGGACACCGCTCCATCGCCTACGTCAGCGGACCACCCCATCTGAGGCAGGTACAGGACCGTCGGACCGGGGCACTGGACGCCATCGCCCACGCCGGCCTGCCCCCCACGGCGTTGCAGGAGATCCCCACCGAGCGCCTCGATGTGGCCGGCGGGCGTGACGCCGGAGCCAGACTGCTGGGGCTGGCGGAACGGCCCACCGCGGTCTTCTGCGCCAACGACCTGCTGGCCCTCGGAGTGCTCCAGTTCATGTACACGGCCGGAGTCAAGGTCCCCGACGACATGGCCATCGTCGGGTACGACGACATCGAGTTCGCCGCCGCGGCGACCGTCCCGTTGACCTCTGTCCGCCAGCCCGCCCGCGCCATGGGTGCCATGGCGGCCGAGCTGCTTCTCCAGGAGGCCGGTGGCCAGGCGGACGAGCACCGGCACGAGCACGTGGTTCTCCAGCCCGAGCTGGTCGTTCGCGGCTCGAGCCTGCCCACGTACTGACGGCCCGCCCGATCCCTGCGGGCGCCGTCGGCGCATGGTCGTACCGCCGGAAGGAGAGCAGACCAAGAGGCGGGGGGGGGGGGTGGGCCCCCCCGGCCCGGTGGCGTTACGGCTCCCGCCCGGGGGGGGTTTGGGGTGGGGGGGCGTGGGGGGTTGCAGGGGTAGGGATCACCCCTCGGT
>NZ_JBHXNW010000043.1:48735-51405 GCF_042717365.1 Streptomyces sp. NPDC058534 | reverse complement strand
GGCCGGGCAGCTCGACGAGGACCTGGTCGCCTCCCTCACCGGACAGCTCGTCGTGCCGCGGCGGGCCCGCGGGTGGGGGGGGGGGGGGGAGGTCGAGTGCCCGGGGCGGGGGGGCGGGGGGGGCCACCCCCCCCCCCCGGCCTCTTGCCGTACCGCCTCAGCCGCGGGGGCAGAAGGGGTAGGGGTCGAGAGCGAAGGACCTGGTGACGTTCTCACCCTTCTTGATCTTGACGACGGCCGCATCGGCACGCCATCCGTCCTTGCCGGCGATGACCGTCACAGGGTTGTGCTGCTGGTCGAGCCACAGCTCGTACCTGCCGTCCGAACCGGTCTTCAGGGTCCTGGACTCGTCACCTGAGGACAGCACCACCGTCGCGCCCTCCAGCGGTGCTTGGGAGCCGGTGCACCGCGCGGTGGTGACGACGCCCGTGATCTTCCCCCACTTCTTGGGCGCTGTGGCCTTCATCGTCACCCGCACGGCGTCGATCACGTCGCCGGCGTCCGTGCCGATCGTCAATGAGCCCGTGTAGGTGCCCGGCTGGGACACAGCGGCGGCGTCCAACGTCACGGTGACGGTCTGCTTCTCACCGGGGTCGAGAGTGAACTGGTCCGAAGAGAGCGCCAGCCAGGGCACGTCGCCGCCACAGGCGTCGTATCCGGGCAGCAGTTCGGCGGCGGCGACGCCGGTGAAGTCACCCGTCGATCCGCCGATGCGGTACAGGCCGCACGCGCTGGCGCCCCGGCGGACGACCTGGCTGGAATTCGGCAGCGGCTGCCAGGAGTTGGCCTGCGCGTTGTAGACGAACCCGATGTTGGTGATGCCCTCCGCCGTGTTGCCCCCGGAGACCAGGAGCTGGCCGCCGGCCGCTGTGAAGCCGGCGCCCCACAGGGCCGTGGGCATGGGGGCGAGGGCGGTCCAGCTGTCCGTGGCGGGATCGTAGGCGTACACGGCGTCCGTGATGCCGGTGTTGTCGCTGAGCCCGCCCGCGCAGTAGAGCTTGCCTCCGATGGCGCCGCAGGACTGCCACGCCACCTCCTCGGGGTAGTCGGCCCTGGCGGTCCAGGTGTCCTCGGCCGGGTCGTAGGACTGGACCGTGGTCTTGCCGCAGACGTTCGTCTCGCAGCCGCCGACCACATAGAGCGTGCCGTCCAGGACGGCCGCGGCGGAGGCCGCCAGCGGACGCGGTGCCGGTGGCCGCGCCGGGGGCGGTGTGCAGGGCGGTGTCCGTGCCCGGCTTGATCCAGCCCGGGTTGGCCTTGGTCTTGACGTTGACCGCGGGCGCGCCGGTGTCGGAGGCGGCCGTGCGGGCGGCGCCGCGCAGGGCGGTGTCCACGCTCGTGGCCTTGCCCGTGGTGAGCGGGGCGGTGCCCGTATTGGTCACGGTACGTTGCCGTTGGAGAACATCGGGAACATGCCGGCGGCGGTCCAGGCGCTGATGACGTCGCTGAACCAGGGCTCCGTGATGGGGCCGTTGTCGTTGCCCCAGGAGTTGTTCACGATGTGCGGGCGCAGCTCGGGCCGGGGGTCCTGGCCGCCCAGGTCAGTGGGGGCGAGCATCCACTCGGCCGAGGCCAGCAGGGCGGACTCACTGCAGTTGATGCTCTCGCAGCCCTTGGCGGCGATCCACTGGGCGCCGGGGGCGACACCGATACGGTTGCCTTCGCCGCCGTCACCGGTCATGGTGCCGATGGTGTGGGTACCGTGCCCGTTGTTGTCGCACGGCACACCGGAGTCGTCGCACACCTTGGCCGGGTCGAACCAGTTGTAGTCGTGGTCGAAGGTGCCGTCACCCTTGTTACCGCGGTAGGAGCCGGCCAGCGCCGGGTGGTCGGACTGGGCGCCGCTGTCGATGCTGCCGACGACGATGCCGCCGCCACGCGTGCGGAAGTCGTCCCAGACACGGTCGGCGCCGATCGCCTCCACGCCCCACTCGACCGGGCCGGCCGCGGACCGCACGGCCGGGACGCGCTTGCTCTTGACGGGCTCGGGCAGGTCGTAGGAATGGTCGACGCCGATCGAGGCGACCTCGCCCTCGGTGGCGAGCCTCTCCGCCACCTCCAGTGTTCCCTGCCGGACGTGGACGGCGTTGGAGGCGTGGAACGCGCGGTAGTCGGCTCCGCTCGCCTTCAGTTGGGCGATCACACCGGCCTGGCTCCGGGCCGCGGTGTCCTGGAGCTCCTTGAGGACGGCCTTGCCGCGTTTCGCCCAGTCCTTCTCGCCCTTGGCCTCCGTCAGGTCCGGGCGGTCCTTGAAGCGGACCCAGAACGACGTCGTCGGGTCCTTCTTCATGGCGGAGCGCAGCTCCATCGCGACCTTGTCGTCCGCCACCGCCTGTTCGGGAACCACGGCGGTGACGACAGCGGTGATCAGCAGGGCGAGTATCAACCCTACGGACAGGCCCAACCTTCTTCGGTCGCGCAGTCGGACCGTTCTCATCAGGTTCCTCCGCTCCCCCACCGGCGACGGCCGCCAGTGATCCGCGGGGGACGTTTCCAGTGCGCGTGTCCTGCGGCCAAGGCACATGACCTTGCGGCTTTGTGACTTGACGCAAGTCCGTCAGGCGACCCGTCCCAAGGGACTCCGGACGGGGGGGGGGGCGCCCAGACCCCCCCCCCCGCCGTCGGGTGCGGAAGTGGCGGGGGGGGACACCCACCGGTAACTCCACGAGC